>CAJLUG010000260.1 GCA_905209745.1 uncultured Mycoplasma sp. | reverse complement strand
ATCATAAATATTAAAAAAAATCTATATGTAAAATATGTAAAATATCACAATATATATCTATAAAAAAATTCTTCTATGGTATAATATGTGTGGGAAGGTGATAGTAAAATGAAAGAATGGAAAGATTTTGTAGAAGGTACATGGTGTAATGAGATTAATGTTCGTGATTTCATTCAAAAAAACTATGTAGCTTATGATGGTGATGAATCATTTTTAAGTGGACCTACTGATAAAACAAGACGTGTGTTAAAAGTATATGAAGATATGTGTAAAGAAGAAGTTAAAAAACACGTTATTGATATTGATGTAGATCATCCTGCTGGTATTAATGCTTTTAAACCTGGATATATTAGTGAAGATGATGATGTAATCGTTGGACTTCAAACAGATAAACTTGGTAAGAGAAGTATTGTTCCTAAGGGTGGAATAAAGATGGTTTATCAAGAACTTGATGCTTATGGATATAAGATGAATCCTGAGCTTGAAAAGTTTATTAAAGAGACAAATTTAGTTAAGACACATAATGATGGTGTTTTTGATGCGTATACAACAGAGATTAGAAAAGCGCGTCATAATAAATTATTAACAGGTCTTCCTGATGCTTATGGTCGTGGAAGAATTATTGGAGATTATCGTAGAATTGCTTTATATGGTATTGATTATTTAATGGCTCAAAAGAAGAGTGATTTTGATAATATGAAAATTACTGTTATGGATGATGAGACGATTCGTTTACGTGAAGAAATTTCAATGCAATATAAGGCTTTACAAGAAATTAAAGATATGGCTAAAAGCTATGGTTTTGATATTTCTTTACCTGCTAAGAATGCGAAAGAAGCAGTTCAATGGACTTATTTTGGATATCTTGCAGCAATTAAAGAAGATAATGGTGCTGCCATGTCTTTGGGTAGAGTAGATGCTTTCTTTGATATCTATTTTGAAAGAGATTTTAAGAATGGTACTTTAACTGAAGAAGAAGCTCAAGAAATTATTGATCAATTCGTTATTAAATTAAGAGCTGCTCGTCATTTAAGAACTCCTGATTATGA
>CAJLUG010000259.1 GCA_905209745.1 uncultured Mycoplasma sp. | reverse complement strand
AACATTTTGTACTGTAAGTGTTGCCGTATCCGTAATCATTTTACTATTGGGATCATTTGGACTTACCTCATCACTTGTAGTAAGTGCATAAACATTAAAAGCGCCTACAAACATAACGACAGCAATCACCATCAAAAATAATTTATTTTTCATATTATACCTTACCTTTATCTCACTATTTTCTATCTTGACTATACTTAGTATACTACAAATACCTATTTTCTATCAATAAAAATAGACTTAGAAATTACTCTCTAAATCTATTAGGAACAAAAAGCTATGAAGAAATTTTATCGGTTACTTCACTTTCTTTTTTAGAAGTTAAAAAAGTAACCTTTTCACCAATCACCTCCATGATAGTTTCTTTCTTATCTTCTTTTTCTATTGTCCTGGACTGAACTCTTCCTTTTAATCCGACAATATCTCCCTTTTTACAATACTCTTTTGTGTTTTCCGCAACATGATCCCAAATAAGACATCGTATAAAATCTGTATCATAATTACCTTCCATATTCTTAAAACTACGAGGAATAGCTAATGTTAATATAGAAAATTTCTTCCCATTTTCGCTTGTTTTCAACTCCAAATCATAAACGATACGTCCTACTAAGACCACCTGATTTAACATATCTCACCTCCTTTCGAAACCATCATAAATAAAAGTAAAGAAAAAAACAAATGGCCAAAATAAGACATTGTCTAATATTTCAAAACAAAAAAGAAAAAACTCCCATAGAATTTTTTCTTTTCATCAAAGTAAACAAACAAATAATCAAGTTTACTAACCAACTTCACGAAATACATCCTGACAATTTTTTAACACTTGAACTAACGTATCAATTTCTTCTTTGGTATTATAAAAATAAAGACTGATACGTACCGTAGACAAAGCACCAATTTCATCTTTTAACATCTTACTACAATGATTTCCTGCTCGAGCACAAATATGATACATATTTAAATATCTACAAACATCACTACTAGATACTCCCCTAATATTAAAAATTAATATTCCAGTATCAGAACTAGTATGATAAAAAACAATCCCTGG
>CAJLUG010000258.1 GCA_905209745.1 uncultured Mycoplasma sp. | reverse complement strand
TATTAAATTATATATATTTACCAAAGGTAATGACTATCGGGGATGATTTTCTTTCCTTTAATCAGGATTTGAAATATCTATCTTTACCAAGTGTGACTACGATAGGGAAAAAGTTTCTTTCTTTTAATCATGACATGGAAAAAATTGATTTGCCAAGTGTAACTATGATAGGTGATAATTGTCTTTCTTCCAATTACAATTTAGTTTATATTAATTTACCTGAAGTGGTTACTATTGGAGATGGCTTTCTTAATCAAAATCAGTTATTAAAGAAGGTGGAATTACCAAAAGTAGTAACGATTGGGAAAAGTTTTCTTAATCGTAATTCAGATTTAAGAAGAATTATGTTACCAAATGCGACGGTAGTAGGAGATGGGTTTCTTTCTTCTAATGAGGAATTAGAAGAAGTATACTTACCAAAAGTGGTTTCTATTGGTGATAGATTTCTTTCTTCTAATCAGAATTTAAAAAGTATATATTTACCAAATGCACTTTTTGTAGGAAAACAGTTTCTTTTTTACGCTACAGATTTAGAAAGAGCATATTTACCAAAGGCGATTGTTGTTGGAGATGACTTTTTATTCTTCAATAAGAAATTAAAGAGTACTGCGTTACCTGAAGCAACTACGATAGGGAAAGGTTTTCTTTCTTCTAATCAAATATTAGAAAGTATATATTTACCAAAAGCTGTTACAGTTGGAAATGGTTTTTTATTTACTAATTTGATGTTGCAGAAAATAGACTTACCTAATGCCATTTCTATCGGTAATAATTTTTTATCTTTTAATTCATGTTTGAATTATATAGAAATACCTAAAGTAAAGAAGGTTGGTAGGCGTTTTCTTGAAAGTAATACTAATTTTAATCAAGTAGTATTGCAAGGTTCTAGTGGCGAAGATGTACAAAATAATGAATTTGTAAAAATTAAATATTAGTCTATGATAATATATTTCAAAAGGTAATAACATTAAAGTCATTAGTATATATGATTAATATAATATAAAAAGCTTTTTAGATTAAAAAATTATATATGTTAAAAAAGAAATGACTTTTAGGTTGG
>CAJLUG010000257.1 GCA_905209745.1 uncultured Mycoplasma sp. | reverse complement strand
TTTACCGGCCATAGCATTACCCAAATCGGTCTGTCGTGAAATAGTTAGATCCTCACCTGCCACCTTTTGTGTAGAATAACCCAACGCTTTTTGTTTACGGTTCAATCCTTGAGCAGTTACAACCACTTCATCCAACACTTTTGTGTCCGACTTCATTGTTACAGTAATAGTACCACGCTGAATTCCAACTCGCTGAGTAATCATACCCAGATAAGAAACAATCAGCGCTTTGGCATCTGTAGGAACATTATTGATAGCAAACTTGCCATCCACATCCGTAATTGCTCCCATAGTAGTCCCTTCCACTAAAACAGACGCACCTATTATCGGCTCACCATCATCCGCAGAAGTTACAACTCCTGCAACTGTTTTAGGCGCTTGAGCCATAGAGAAGCCGATACCCAACCACAGACAAGCTAGTAACATTAACACTTTTTCTTTCATACTCACTCTCTTTTAATTAAACATTATCCAAGTTCTTTTGGAACTCATTTTATTAATAATATTGCAAAGATATAAAATTTTATCAAAAATAAAAGAATAAGTCTATTATTTTTTGTCTATGATATTTTTTTATTCATAAGTATTGTTTAGTTGTGATATTTGTTAGATGCAAGGTAATTATTTTATTTTTAGTATAAAATGATGTGAAATACATGAAAATTGTCAAGATAATCATTTTCTTCTTCAGATATCTTGTTCCAAATAAAGTATCTTGTTTTTTTATTTCTTTAACTATTTGTCCTTTGTGTGAAATTACTCTTTTAACAGTTGAATATCGTTTGGAACGACTAATATTTAGGCGTTTTTTATAAGAAATGAATTCTTGTACTTTCCTCTTTTATAGAACTAAGTTCCAAAAGAACTTATGCTTACCGTTCTCCTCTATTCATTAAGTCCACCATACTTATATTATTTCCCCCTTTTACTTGATACACAATATATTATGAATATTTTTTTAGTCACTTTCTACTTATACTCTACCATTAGCATAATCAGCACTCTAAAAATCAGGCTATTATCTATTTAATATTCTATTTATTTTCTACTTATATGAACCATAAAACGATCAATC
>CAJLUG010000256.1 GCA_905209745.1 uncultured Mycoplasma sp. | reverse complement strand
AAAATTCTATTAAAAATCATAAATTTTCACATGCTTATTTGTTTTTCGGATCTAGAGGTGTAGGTAAAACTTCGTTATCTAAGATATTTGCTAAAGCTGTTAATTGTTTAGATTCTAGCGATGGTAATCCTTGTGGAAAATGTAAAAATTGTATGGTTGCTTCTGAAAATCAAGCTGTGGATATTTTAGAAATTGATGCTGCTTCTAATAATGGTGTTGATGAAATTCGTGAATTGCGTAATAAAATTAATTTAGTTCCTACTGAATTAAAATATAAAGTTTATATTATTGATGAAGTTCATATGTTATCTATTGGTGCTTTTAATGCATTATTAAAAACTTTGGAGGAACCTCCTGAACATGCTATTTTTATTTTAGCAACAACAGATCCACAAAAGGTTCCTGAAACGATTATTTCTAGATGTCAGTGCTTTTCTTTTCAACGTATATCACCAACTTCTATAGTGAATAGATTGGAGTATGTTTGTAAAAAAGAGGGGATTAATATAGACTCTGATGTCTTGAATGAGATTGCTTTAAGTTCTGATGGTGGTATGAGAGATTCTTTAGGTATGTTAGATAAGCTTAGTTCTTATACTACGGATAAGATTACAATGAATATTTATACGGAGTTAAATGGTTTGGTTACATATAGAGATTTAGAAAAGTTCTCTGATAGCCTTTTTTCTAAAGATTATAAGGGCGTTTTAAATGATTTGGAGAATTTTAATAACTGTGGAAAAAATTTAGTTCAAATCATCTCTCAATTTATGTATTTTTTAAGAGATAAATTGGTCAATTTTTATGTAAATTCTGATGATTTGTTTTATTCTGTTCGTGATGTAGAAAAGATGGTTAATCTTATTAACGAAAAAATGTTCGATATTAAGAAAAGTTCTAATCCTAGAATTTATGTAGAAATTTTACTATTAACTTTTATGTCTAATTTGGATCAAGCGGAAAAAAGTATGAAACCTTTAGATACTAAAGAAAAAGAACCTTCCACAAAACCTGTGGAAAAAGATCATTCTACTTCATTTCATGATAATACTTCTAATTATGTTGAAGAGAAGACTTCGACGA
>CAJLUG010000255.1 GCA_905209745.1 uncultured Mycoplasma sp. | reverse complement strand
GGAAATAATCGAAGAGCGAATTGAACGTGAATTTAATATCGACCTAATCGCAACCTCTCCATCTGTCATCTATGAAGTAATAAAAACAGATGGCACCAAGGTCCTAGTAGATTCCCCAACCAAAATGCCAAAACGCGAACTTATAACAAAGACCCTAGAACCATATGTCAAAGCATCTATCTTTGCCCCAAGTACGTATATCGGTCCCATCATGGAACTTTGTCAAGATAAACGCGGAACTTTCATCAACATGGAATACTTAGATAAAGACCGCGTCATGATTAATTATGAACTACCTCTATCAGAAATTGTCTATGACTTCTTTGACCGCTTAAAATCTTCTACCAAAGGATACGCCTCTTTTGACTATGAACTAACAGGCTATAAAGAAAGTAACTTAGTAAAGATGGATATCTTATTAAATGGTGATATTGTCGATGCCTTATCCGTAATCGTTCATAAAGACTTTGCTTATCAAAGAGGAAAACTAGTAGTAGAAAGACTAAAAGAAATCATCCCCAGACAAATGTTTGAAGTCCCAATTCAAGCAGCGATCGGAACTCATATTATCGCAAGAACTGATATCAAAGCCTTACGTAAAAACGTTCTTGCCAAATGCTATGGAGGAGACGTCACTCGTAAGAAAAAACTACTAGAAAAACAAAAAGAAGGTAAGAAGAGAATGAAACAAATAGGTAGTGTAGAAGTACCACAAGAAGCTTTCCTTTCTATTCTTTCCACAAGTGAAAAAGGTAAGTAATATGAAACTATCCATGAAAACTATCGTATATGAAACCCTAATAACAGCTTTAGGAAAAGAAAAAAGAAGAATTATCGATTGGCAAGATCTAAATAATTATGAAAGAGCACTAAAAAAATATTGTCAAGAAAAAAAAGAGTCCTTAGAACTTTTTAACGACCAAGAAATACTATCTAACAATACGACATTTTGGCAAACAACCATTCTCTTTGAAGACGAAAAAGAAAAAAAGACCTACTTAGTAATACCACCAACAAGAAAACTAGAAGATATAAAAGAAAGTGCTAGAAAAAACTTAAGTAATCAAGAAATAAAGAGTTTAATA
>CAJLUG010000254.1 GCA_905209745.1 uncultured Mycoplasma sp. | reverse complement strand
TTTAGTACCTAGTCCTCTTTTTTTATATGTTCACGATAAAGGTCAAATTAGAAATATTATGAAAAGAAATATTAGTAATACTATTTTAACTAAAGATTATATTTTCTCTAAAGTTAGTCAAATTACTATTTTTAGTACTTATACTGGAATTAGTGTTGAAGATATACAACATTGTATAGATACAGGAGAATTTATATCTAGTCCTTTTCGTGAAGATACTCATCCTAGTTTTGGTTTTAGATATGATAATAGGAATAAACTTAAAGGAAGAGATTTTGCTGGATATTGGTGGGGAGATTGTATAGATGCTGCTGCAACTGTACTTTCTGAAATTGTTCATAAGCAAATTGATATTTCTATTAAAAGTCAATTTCTATTTGTTCTTAAACATATTTCTTATACTTTTAGAAATATTATTTATGGACAAGATAAAGATGAAAACAACGATTATAATATTGCTAGGGCTATTAGTAATGTACGTAATCATAAACCTATTATTGAACTTGTTACTCGTCCGTGGAATAATTTAGATGCTAAGTATTGGGGACAATTTGGTATTAATCTTAATTTTCTTAATACTCATTTTGTTTATCCTGTTGACCAATTTTATATTAATCGTTCAACTAATCCTATTCCTAAATATTTTTATGATAAAAATAAAACAGATTTATGTTATGGTTATGTTCTTGGACAAGATAAAAGAGGAATAGTTAATGTTAAACTGTATTTTCCAAATAGGAATAAGAAAACTGAAGTTAAGTTTATAACTAATAGTAATACTATTGAGGGAGTTATTAATCTTGAATTAGATAATTATGACGTTATTATTATAACTAAATCTACTAAAGATAGATTAAGTCTTGAATGTTATCTAAAGAGTATTAATCATTTCATCCTCTACGGGGGGTCTACCCTTGAATCTAAAACTATTGGTGTTGTTAATATTCCACATGAAACTTATAAACTTCGTCAAATTGAATATGATTGGCTTCGTAGTAAACTTAATCGGAATGGTTTTCTTATTAGCCTTATGGATAATGATAGAACTGGTCTTATGGAAGCTATAATTCTTAAGAATGATTATGATATTATA
>CAJLUG010000253.1 GCA_905209745.1 uncultured Mycoplasma sp. | reverse complement strand
AAAAGATAAAACTGTTCAGAATATTCTAAATGAACTGGATGGGCTTACTTACTTTTTAAAGGTTTTAGGTTCTTACCCGGAGTTTTAGAAAAACTTTAAATTATTGGTTTAATAAACTAATATTATGATAAGATTCAGGGATGGTATACATGCCAAATGATAAGGAGAAACTTCTAAAAGTTATGCGTAGTTTAGATGCAGACTATGCTCATGGCAAAATTTCTGAAGAAAAATACAGATATTTTCGCTCTAAATATGAAGATAAGCTCAATACATTAGATGCTCGTGATGCTACTAATAGAATTAGGTCTATGCAGGGTAAACCATCTGGTAAAAGAAAAACTAACCCTAAACCTCCTAAACTTAATAAGAAGAAAAAAGAGGAGCCAGATTTAGTTCAAAAATATATTATCAATCCAAAAAAAGGAGATAAAGATTTTAACAAAGAGAAAAAACCTCCTATGGATAATGGTACTTTTAAATTAATTGCTGTTTTAGTTTTAGTAATCGGATTTACTGCAGGTATTGGTTATGGAGTTTTAACTTTTGACTTTGGAAACATTTCAGTAACTGATGCGCAGGCTATTGTTGAGGATACGGCATTTCCAGAGGTTGAAGAAGTCAAAGTAAATGATACGGATAATGATTCTGTTCAAGTTGGAGATACTTATACTTCAGATAACTCATACGATAGTGGGGATTCATCTTCTGGTCAAGGTTCAGGAAGTTATGATTCTGGAATTGGTGGTGAAGAGTCTGGTTCTGGAGGTAGTTCTGGATCCGGAGATTCTGGAACTGTTGAAGGAACTGTGACAGGATAGAAGTTAATTAATGGTGAATTTATGAAAAAAAATATTATATGTGGAGTTATAATAATTGTAGCAATTGTTTGTGTGTTCGGATACTTGATTATGAATAATGTATCTACAGCTGACCTTATAGGAAGTAGTGGTGATAATGCTACTAAAATGTTAAGTTCTTCTAAAGGGGGAGTCATGGTTCAATATCCTTCTGAATGGGTGCTTTCTGAATCAACTTCAAATTCTTCAGTAATTGCTCTTGCAAAATCTGACTCTATTGATTCATCTAAAGTAG
>CAJLUG010000252.1 GCA_905209745.1 uncultured Mycoplasma sp. | reverse complement strand
ATACTAATCTTTTTATCTTAGCCATAGAATCATCATTTCTCATCAATTTATTTATTAGAAATGAAATATTATGAGCCAAAACTTTTATTGAGGTTCTAGTTATAAATCCTAGCATCGATTTACTTTTAACCTTATTTAAATTTAATTGTTCTGTTAATTGAGAAAAACTAGTTTCTATCCTTCTTCTAACTTTAAATAATAGTTGTCTTACTTCTTTTGGATAGTTATCTCTACTATTTGCCCTTTTTAAGAATAGTAAATCTATATCTCTTTCACTTTTTAATTCAGGCGTTAGCCTTTTGTTAATATATCCTTTATCTCCGATTATAGAGATAGATCTATATTTATCGCATAAATCCCATACCGCATTTCTATCATCTATGTTTGCTGGAGTTATAACATAATCAGTTAAAAATCCATCTACAGTAGTAAGTGCATGAAATTTAAATCCGAAATAAGTTTCTTTTTTAGAAGCGCATATTCCATAGGAGGCTTCACCTTTGAAACACTTACTAAAACGAGCTCTTCCAAACCCACATACAGGAATAGGCATACTATCTATAACTCTTATATTGTTAGAGTAAAGTTGAATAAATTCAGATATATATCCTCTTATTTTAGATATTACTAAATGTAAATTTCTTTTAGTTCTATTAAATCTAGTTCTATCTCCTAATCTTGGAAATAGTTCTTTATATTCTCTTTTTAATAAACTAAAAAATGATTTCTCTGAGTCAATAGTTAAAAGTTCTCCAACTATACTAATAGTAATTATCTCACTATCTGAAAGTTTGCTATCCTTAATATTACGTCTATTCCTTATACCAATAGGTATAATTTCATTGTATATATCATCTATAATTACAAAAATATTTGTAAACAAATCTGTTAAATTTTCTAACTCCTGGATATAATAATTATTAAGCTCCAACATCATATAGTAAACCTCCTTTAAATTAGTATTAATAATCTTAGGTTGCTATATTTGTTGGAGTTTTATTATTGAAAAAATTAACTAGCACAACGAGTTTATTAGGATTTTATTTATCAAAGTGAATTATATATATATCTAACACTATTATTTTAAACTAACAAAGTTATTGG
>CAJLUG010000251.1 GCA_905209745.1 uncultured Mycoplasma sp. | reverse complement strand
TTCTAAGTTATCATTAATTAATCGTTCTTTATATAATGAACCATATCGTTTGATTACTTCTAGTAAAGTAAAAAATCATGATATGGGTCTTCAAAAAGTAAAATTACCTAATGAAGTATATAATGAAGGAGTAGTATATGGAAACAGTATCTAGTCCTTTTTCTAGGTTTATTTCTTTGGTTGGAGAAGAGTCTTTTCATGATTTATCTAGTCGCTCTGTTTTAGTTGTTGGTGTTGGTGGCGTTGGAGGATATGTTGTGGAAGGGTTAGTAAGATCTGGTATTGGACATATTATTATCATCGATGGAGATGTTGTTGATG
This sequence comes from uncultured Mycoplasma sp., assembly GCA_905209745.1. Taxonomy (GTDB): domain Bacteria; phylum Bacillota_I; class Bacilli_A; order RF39; family UBA660; genus Faecimonas. The sequence continues at coordinate 792 of CAJLUG010000251.1, read as the reverse complement.
TTAGTAATATCAATCGTCAGATTATTGCACTTCATTCTACGATTGGAGAAAGTAAAGTAGAAGTATTTAAAAAACGTATTTTAGATATTAATCCAAATTGTCAAGTAGAATCTATTTCTAATTTTTTAACTAAAGATAATATTTGTATGCTTGAGGCTTTATCTTTTGATTTTTTAGTAGATGCTTGTGATATGGTATCTACTAAGAAAGAGATTATTTCTTATTGTAAAAAGCGTGATATTCCTTTTCTTACTTGTTTAGGTACCGCGAAAAAGTTAGATCCTAGTATGTTAGAGGTTACAACGATTGATAAAACATATAATGATCCTTTAGCTAGAATTTTAAGACATTATGTAAAAGAAGAAAGATTAGGACGTGTCGATTGTCTTTTTAGTAGAGAATTACCTAAAAAAATTCCTGAACTTGGTAGTAGTGCTTTTGTACCTAGTAGTGCAGGACTTATGATTGCAGGTTATGTAGTAAATTATTTTATGACACAGAAAAAGAAATAGTTTTTAAAATGCTATTTCTTTTTTTGTTAAAACTTTCTATATAGTCCTATTGCTTTTCCTAGTATCGTAACATTTTTTAAAATGATAGGGTCCATGGTATCATTTTCTGGTTGTAGTCTAAAATATCCGTTTTCTTTATAAAATGTTTTTACTGTTACTTCGTTATCATCATTCATTGCAACGACAGTGTCTCCGTTATTGGCAGTGTTTTTTCTTTCTACAATTAAGATGTCTCCATCATAAGTTCCTACATTAATCATAGATTCTCCACTAACTTTTA
>CAJLUG010000250.1 GCA_905209745.1 uncultured Mycoplasma sp. | reverse complement strand
CGATCTAGAGGCTAAACAATGTTTAAAGTAATATTAATAATTATATTTTGTATCTGTGTATATGAAGCAGGAAAGATGCAAGGTGAAAAAGAAACACTAGAAAGAGTAAGAAGATATATAAAAACGTCTGTAAATTGGGATAAGTTCATGGAGAAAATATCAGTAGAATTTAACCAGTACAATTTTAAGGAGTAGAGAATGAAATACAATTATCCACAATTAAATGGAATATGTAAAGAAGCGCTAGAAAGCAATTGGTGTTATGGTTGTTCTAAGTTGGAAATTGAACGGATTTAAAGGACAAATAAAATGTAATCTAGTGCAAAAAGAGAAAAATATAGATTTAGGAGAGCAAATGAGAATATGAAAATACTAGCGATAGATCCTGGCAATATAGAAAGTGCATATTGTTTTATCAATGAAGAAACATATGAGCCAGAAGAGTTTGGAAAAGTAAAAAATGAAAGATTATTAAATATAATATATGACCAGTTATCTAATAGTGTTAATTACTATACAATGGTTATTGAAATGATAGCAAGTTATGGAATGCCAGTTGGAAAAGAAGTTTTTGATACTTGTGTATGGATTGGAAGATTTATAAAGGCATACGATAAGGATTATAAATTTATATACAGAAAAGAAGAAAAAATGAACTTGTGTCATTCTATGAAAGCTAAAGATAGCAACATTAGACAAGCATTAATAGATAGATTTGGTGTAGTTGGAACTAAGAATAATCCAGGTTGGTTTTATGGTTTTAAAGCAGATATCTGGGCTGCATATGCAGTAGGGTGTACATATTTAGATAAAATGAAAGGAGAAAATACATGGCAGATGTAATCGATGATGAAGAATTAATAGCAACAAGAAGATTAAACGGAGTAGATGATAAGTTATATCAAGAAGAAAAGGAAGCAATATTAAAAAGAAAAGCGAAAGAATTAGATGATTTAGATAGTTTTGCAGACTCATTAAGACCAGAACAGAGATATTATACAAATTTAATTAAAAAGTTGGTTGAAAACACTAGAAAAAGAGGTTTAGATGGAAGATAGAATTGAAGTTGGAGAATATGTTAGAACTAAAAATGGAGAAATCGGTGTATTTGATAGATATA
>CAJLUG010000249.1 GCA_905209745.1 uncultured Mycoplasma sp. | reverse complement strand
TAATTCATCTAACATACGATCTCTAGTTACTTTCGCAATCACACTAGCTGCACTAATCGTAATACTTTTAAAATCTCCTTTAATAATAGAGGTAGTTGGAATTTCTAAAGAGAGTGGCATAGCATCAATCAATATATGTTCTGGCTTAACACTACATTTTGAAATTGCTTCCTTCATCGCCAATTTAGTAGCTTCATAAATATTAACTTCATCAATTATTTTTTCAGAAATAATACCAACACCAACAGAAATTGCTTGCTTCATAATTTCATCATAAAAATATTCTCGCTTCGCTTCACTTAACTTTTTAGAATCCGTAAGTCCTTCTAAAGAAAACTCTTCTGGTAAAATAACACATGCCGCAACAACAGGACCAACCAAAGGTCCACGCCCTACTTCATCAACACCAGCAATCAAAGTAATACCTTGCTCTCTCAACTTACGCTCAAAATAATAATTATCTTGACTACAAACCAAAAGTTCTAACTTCTGAATCAACTTTTTATCTTTCTTCTTATCTTCTATTTTTTTTAATTCATAAGTAGCTTCTATATTTGCAAAACGATACCCATTAATCACAACAACCCTACTATCATCATAAAAATTAGGCCCTATCTCAAAAGAATCCCATATTTTAATCTCTGTATTAAAATAACCAACTTCCTTCTTCCAAGGAATACTTTGATAATATTCTATACTACAAGCAAGATCAATATCTGAAGTCTCTTCTAACAAGTCTTGGCATACTAAACTAGCACCACTAATAATAATATATTTACTTTTATCTAATTTTAAACTATCTAATTTTTTAAATATATCTTCTTTTGTCATATTATACCTCGAATCTAATTTCATTCTAACATAGATAGAAAAAAAGAATAACCTATTATTATTCTTTTTACAATAATTTTACTTGATACGGTCAAACGTAATAGGTCCAAAATACCCATTTTTGAAGTCCTGTATAATAATATGAGAAACTCTATCATAATCAGCTATTCCACCCTTAGTAAGAGCCCCTCTTTTTTCAGCAATCATATCATACACTTCTATAAAATCATCATCTAACTCAGTAATACCATAACGTTTTTCTAAAGCTTCTGGATACAATTCATATAACTTTTTAAGAATAAATACCGCAATATCTCCTTCATTTAA
>CAJLUG010000248.1 GCA_905209745.1 uncultured Mycoplasma sp. | reverse complement strand
GAGGGTCGCGGGTTCGAATCCCGTCTCGTGCTTTTTTTGTTGTCTTTTTACACATCTAACTTATATCCAAATTAAAATATTAAAAACGGAGATGTTACATTACTATTCCACTGCAACATCTCCGTTTTTTCACTTACCGATAATTAGCTATCTTGTAAACGAAATGATAAATTTTTAATCCATATAAAATAAGAACTTGCCAACAGGATACTTGATAAGAACCACGTTATGCTCAGGAAACTATATTTAACATTTGACCATAGAATATACGCAGCAAACAATACTATTGCAATATAAAACAAAATACTTACAATCTTCCATATCGGCGAATCATCGGACGAATAACAAATTTTTCTTATATCAACATATTCATTAGTTTGATATATCAAGGTGATGATGAGCAATACAATGGAACTAATAATTTTTATAATAGCTGCTCCATAATTCCACATTATAGGAAAGACTAACAACACTATTGTATTACTAACTTTAGAAGCATCCGACGTATCCATCATAATTTTTACATATTCATAAGATAGTAAGTAATTAAGCCATATTAAAAATAAAATAAATACTAAAAATGTCTTCTTTTTCATTGCCTCGCTCCTTTAATCTAGATGTATTATTTAACATCTTCTATTGATTGTGTTGAAACTTCTTCGGCAGCTTCCTGTTGATCTTCTTCACCTGCTTTATCATACCATTTTTGTGCTTCTTCTCCTTCTAACGTAGTGAATGTACCATCTCCATTAGGAATATCAACTCTTATAACCTGTCCTCCCTGGTCAACAGAAACAGACTCATCAACCATATTACTTGTTTCTGACTGGTCTGTAAAAGTACAAGCATTTAATGACAAAGCTACTGTCACTGCCATAATCAGTAATATTTTTTTCATGATAGACCTCTTTTCGTTTTACTTTTTTGCTTTCTTTAATGTAATATTACTTTTTTATAATACATATCTTCTTCTACGTTTTCAAGATAAATCACTTCAGGTTAATGATTATTTTTTCCAATAAAAAAAGAAGCCAGCTATATAACCGACTTCTTCTAGAGCGTATTTGAAAAATACTTTCTGCAAGATGTGCGTCGCAATTTGCGGGAGATTTCGCCTGAATGAGGGCGGCGTAGCGGGCTACGGCAACTGAATGAAGG
>CAJLUG010000247.1 GCA_905209745.1 uncultured Mycoplasma sp. | reverse complement strand
TGAATACCTAGTAATGGCATCAGAACTAATTGAATTAAAATCAAAACTACTACTTCCAAATCCAAAACCAGAAACAGAAGAAGAACAAGAAATTGATCCAAAAGAAGAATTAATTAATAGATTATTAGAATATCAAGCTTATAAAAACATCACAAAAGTATTGAAAGAAAAAGAACAATTACGAAAAGAAATCTATACAAAGTCTCCAGCTAATGTAAAAGAATATATCGAAGAAGAACAAAAACTATCAACAGATATTACCCTAGATGACTTAGTAGAAGCTTTTAAAAAGTATTTAGAAAGAAAAAAAGAAACCAAACCATTACATACCAAAATAACAACCAAAGAAATTAGTATTTCATCAAGACGTATAGAAATAAAAAAAGCCTTAAAGAAAAAAGGAAAAGTATCATTCTTTGAACTATTCCCAGTATTAACAAAAGAATACATTGTCGCAACATTTCTAGCTATTCTAGAAATGGCCAAAAATAAAGAATTAAGAATAACTCAAGAACATAATTTTGACGATATTATATGCGAGGTGCCAAATGAAGAATAAAGCGGTATTAGAAGGATTATTATTTGTCGTAGGAGAAGATGGACTAACCCTAGATCAAATACAAGAAGTCTTAAATATTACTGAAGAAGAAGCGAAAGAATTAGTAAAGGATTTAAAACATAGCTATGAAAGTGAAGATAGAGGTCTTAGAATAGATTTTTTAGGAAATAGATTTAAACTAACAACCAAATATGAACATAGAGAATATTATCAAAAACTTCTAGAAAATCCAGAGACGAACGACTTAAGTCAAGCAGCCCTAGAAACTCTTGCGATTATTGTATACAATGAACCATTAACAAGAATGGATGTAGAAAGAATTAGAGGAGTAAGTAGTTCTCAAATGATTAGAAAATTGGTTGCGAAAGGCTTGATTAAAGAATCAGGAAGAAGCAATTTACCAGGAAGACCTATTCTTTATGAAACAACCAATGAATTTTTAGATTTCTTCGGACTAAGTAGTATTAGTGAGTTACCAGATATGGAAAAATATATCGAAGAAAGTGAAGTAGAAAAAGAAGAAGAAACAGAACTTTATGATTCGAAATATCAAGAAGTATAAAAAAATACTAGAAAATAACAAAATATATGTTATAATCTAGTATGTAATGCCTGCGTGGCGGAATTGGTAGACGCGCTGGACTCAAAA
>CAJLUG010000246.1 GCA_905209745.1 uncultured Mycoplasma sp. | reverse complement strand
AGTTCTACCAATGAATTAGAGAGAAGAACAACTAATTTCTATAATAGACTGATCTTCTAACTGTAAAGAAACCATATAAGTATCGTCATCATAATCTTTTTTATCTTTTAATTTCTTAATTTCTTCTTCCTTAGGCACATGAAAAGCTTTTACGATAATATCATTAATTACCAAATACACTTTATTACCTGAAAAAGAAATTCCATTATTTTGAATAAAATTAGTTGTTCTTCTCTCTAATTCATTGGTAGAACTATTTCCTAGTTCTCTAGAAAACTCATAATTCATCGTCAAGTATAAATATAAAACATCTTCTAAACCATTATTCTTAATCTCATATCGATAAAACATAATATCACCTAAAAATAGTATGAGTAATATTTAGAAGACTATACAAAATAAAAGAACTAAAAAAGAAAATATTTTAGTTCTTTTTTTAAATTACAATCAAGTCCTGTAATATAACTACAATTAGTAAATACTTTTGTTAAATCAATATCATTTCCATTTAAATATGAAAAGGTATCTTCTATTATCTTTTTAGCAGTTTTAAGTGCTTTAATATATAAATCATAAAAAGAGTCACGACTAGTAATAGAATAAGTAGTAGGATTTCTCCATATCTCATGTTTAAAATTTAAAAAGTCATGATGATCATTCATTGGATAGTGATAACTAATAGATTCAAACCGCAAAACATTCTTTGGCGTAAAAGTATCCACAAATTTATAAATAGCTCTTTTAATACCATAACGGTCTTCTCTAAAAGCGCGTATAGAAAACTTCATATCTTTTAATGACTGATAATAAATTTCTCCCATATTTTGAACTTGGTAAACAGAAGAAAAAGCCTGATCAATTGTTTGTGTAAGAGGAAGAGAAAACTTCTTTATATCAAAACAAAATTTACTGACTGAAAAAGTATAAGGATTAATATTTTCTCGTTTTTTTATTAGATAATTATCGATATAAGTTTCCATAAACGTATGTAATCCATTATATTTATAACTACTAGGAACATTCTTTTTAAAGCATCCAGTTTTATAGAAGACAAAAGGATGAACAATCATATCAAGTACATAATGCGTAATAAATCCCACTAAGAAAGAACAAGTATCTTTATCTTCTTGTAACTGATGTTCTTTCATATAAGAAATAACGGACAAGAAAAATTCCTGTGTTTTACTTTTATGAAATGTTTTTTGTAAAGAGCGA
>CAJLUG010000245.1 GCA_905209745.1 uncultured Mycoplasma sp. | reverse complement strand
TCAGTAATATTTAAAGCCTTAACACCCTTGCTACCTCTATGCGTTAAACGATACTCTTCAATTTCAGATTTCTTTCCATAACCATTTTCAGTAACAATTAGAATTAGTTGACCAGGTTTAATAACCTCAGCACCAATAACAATACTATCCTCAAGTTCAATACCCTTAACTCCAGAAGCAGTACGTCCCATAACACGAACTTCATCCTCAGTGAAACGTACCATACGTCCATTATTAGCTCCAATAGCAATTTCATCATTACCAGTAGTAGCTCCAACATAAATTAATTCGTCTTCATCCTTTAAACTAATAGCAATCTTACCACTCTTACGAATATTATCAAATTCAGATAAATTAGTACGTTTTACAAGACCCTTACGAGTAACAAATACTAAATATTTATAATCATTTTCCTCATCAGAGTAAGATACTATCGAACTAACGTTCTCATCTTTTTCTAATGGTAATAGATTAATAATTGGTAATCCCTTAGATTGTCTACTAAATTCTGGAATCTCATATCCTTTTAATCTATAAATTCTACCCTTATTAGTAAAGAATAAGATATAATCATGAGTTTTCATAGAAATTAATTGTTCTACAAAGTCTTCTTCATTCGTAGACATACCCTTAATACCTACTCCACCACGATTTTGTGTCTTATAAGTATCTGCTTTTAATCTCTTAATATAACCTTTATTTGTTAATGTAACAATAATATCCTCAACAGGAATCAATGACTCATCCTCAATATATTCAATTGCAGTCATATCAATACTTGTACGACGTTCATCTCCATATTTATTCTTAATTTCAATCATTTCATCCTTAATAATTTGTAATACTTTTGCTTCACTAGCTAAGATAGACTTCAATTCTTCAATTTCAGCAAGTAATTCCGTTAATTCATTCTCAATTTTTTCTCTTTCTAAGCCAGTCAAACGTCTTAATTTCATCTCTAAGATGGCCTGCGCTTGGGCTTCAGATAACTTATAATTGTTTCTAAGACCAGTCATCGCCTCTTCATCATTCTTAGCAGAACGAATCAATTGAATAATCGCATCAATATGATCTAAAGCAATCTTTAAACCTTCTAAAATATGAGCTCTAGCTTCATCTCTAGCCAAATCAAACTTCGTACGACGAATAATAATTTCCTTCTGATAATCAATATATTTAGAAATAATATCCTTTAATCCCAACGTTTTTGGAACTCCTTGATCAA
>CAJLUG010000244.1 GCA_905209745.1 uncultured Mycoplasma sp. | reverse complement strand
AAGAATAGATAAAAATACGATTGATTACAGTCAAACTCAAGAAGAAAAAGGAGATCAAACACCCCATACATTCTCCTTTGATAATATTCTCTATTGTAAGCCTGAAGATGAAATTTCTTGTCATTTAATATATACAACACCAAAAACACATGAAATTATCAAAGAGCATTTAAATGAATCCAGTATGTATGGTGGCTACGTAGAAGGAATAGGTCCAAGATACTGTCCATCCATAGAAGATAAAGTAGTTCGTTTTAGTGATAAAGAGCGTCATCAATTATTTCTAGAACCAGAAAGTAAATATTATGATGACATCTATATTCAAGGATTTTCTACCAGTATGCCAGAAAACATCCAAGAATTAATGGTTCATAGTCTACCAGGCTTAGAACATGCAAAAATATTAAAATATGGTTACGCTATTGAATATGATGCTATAGACTCAAAACAATTAAAGCAATCACTAGAAACCAAACTAATAGAAAATTTATACACTGCTGGACAAATAAATGGAACAAGTGGCTATGAAGAAGCAGCAGGACAAGGTTTGATTGCCGGAATTAATGCATCATTAAAATTAGAAGGAAAAGAGCCATTAATACTAAAAAGAAATGAATCATATATTGGTGTTTTAATCGATGATTTAGTAACCAAAGGAGTAAAAGATCCTTATCGCTTATTAACTTCTCGTGCAGAGTATCGTTTATTATTAAGAAATGATAATGCTGACTTAAGATTAAGAGAATATGGTTATCAAGTAGGGTTAATTAGTAAAGAAAAGTATCAAAAATTCTGTAAGAAAAAAGAAAACATAGAAGAAATAACTAACCAATTAAAACAAACTAGAATTACACCAAAAGAAGAAACAAACCAATATATAAAAAGTATTCCATCTACTCCTTTAAAAGATGGTATATCTTTATATGACTTTTTAAAAAGACCAGAAGTAAAATTAGACCATGTCAAACACTTTATCGATTTAAACTACAATAAAGAAGAATTAGAACAAGTAGAAATAAATGCAAAATACGAAGGCTATATCAGAAAGGCCAATAAAGAAGCCCAAAAAATGTTATCTTTAGAAGCTAAAAAAATACCAGTAGATATTGATTATGATAATATTCCTAATTTAGCTAGTGAGGCAAGACAAAAACTAACGGAAATAAGACCTACAACAATCGGTCAAGCCTCTAGAATTAGTGGTGTAAATCCAGCAGATATTTCTA
>CAJLUG010000243.1 GCA_905209745.1 uncultured Mycoplasma sp. | reverse complement strand
CTAAAGACTGAGAAGCGTTGGTTGCTACTCTAGAGTCTTTTTCTTCTGTTGGTACCTCTTCTATTATTTCTATTTCTTCTTTTTCCTCTGGTATTACTTCACCTAGAAAATTTATTTCAAAAGTAGAAGTAATTTCATTTATTTTTATGTCATAATGAGTACTATCTTTTTCCGTAATTTCGATATTATCTTTAAAATTTGTATTTTCTACAATATAGTTTTTTATATCTTCTAATTTATCTTCATTATTTCTAGTAATTTCTAATTTTTGATACAAGCTATATGAAAAAGTACCAGAATAAATTTCTTGTTCGTCTTTGGTAACGGTGTAAGTACTTTCTTCTTTATTTACTTCTACGATATAATCTGTACCTATTTTATTATTAATATAAGCTTTGATATAGTCTTCTATCTTTTCGTTATTATAGATTAAGTCAAAGGTGTCTGAGAGGCTAAATTCATAAGTAAAATCAACGTTTTCACTTCCGTCTTTTATCTCGCTACTAATATCTAAAGTGTTTTTTTCTTCTAACGCTAGTACCCCGATTGGTGCCGATATTTGTAATGTTAGTACTAAGGTTAAAACAATAGCTATTACCTTTTTTAGTCTTTTCATCGTTTACTCCTTTAATCTCTACTAAATAAGTCTCTCGTGTAGATTTTATCTTTTACATCTTCTAACTCTTTACTGGTTCTATTTACTAAAATAACATCGCTTTTTTGTTTAAATTCTTCTAAGTCGTGGATTACTTTCATGTCTTCAAAATATTTTTCTTTTAACATTGGTTCATAAATAATAATTTCTAGATTTTCTTTTTGTAAAATTTTGATAATTCCTTGGATTGCACTTTCTCTAAAGTTATCAGAACCTGATTTCATCGTTAGACGATAAATTCCTACTACTTTTGGATTTCTTTTTATAATCATATCAGCGATGTGTTGTTTTCTTGTTTTATTTGATTGTACAATTGCTTTTATCATATCTTGAGGTACGCCTTTATAGTTTGCAAGTAGTTGTTTGGTATCTTTTGGAAGACAATATCCTCCATAACCAAAAGATGGATTATTATAATGATTTCCTATTCTTGGATCTAGACATACTCCTTCAATGATATCCTTGGTATTTAAACCTTTTAATTCAGCATAAGTATCTAATTCATTAAAGTATGATACTCTAAGCGCTAAATAAGTATTGGCGAATAACTTTACAGCTTCTGCTTCTGTTGCGTCCATAAATTTTACAGGG
>CAJLUG010000242.1 GCA_905209745.1 uncultured Mycoplasma sp. | reverse complement strand
TTTAAAAGTAATCTTACGTATTTCAGCATGATGATTTTTAGTCACAACAATCTCTGTCTTAGTCGTAATTTTACCATCCGTACGTAAATACTTAATCTTATCTGCCGCAAAAACAACTTCATACTTATCCGGTTTCTTATTGATTGGTGCATAAGTATTAGACCAAATATAATTCGTATCTAAATCTTTAATATATAAGAATATTCCATAATCTTGTTCTGTTACTTTACGATAACGATTTAATTGTAAAGTACGATATCTAGAAAAACTATCTCCACGATCATTCATAAGTAAACAATATTTTTTATTAGATAAGACACTTACTTCTGGTAAATAAGAAATATAGTTAAAGGTACGAATATCATTTTCAATAATCTCTTTATCATAATCATATTTCTTATAACGTGCCATCTTCATATCGATACTAGTACGTACTTGTACTTTTTCTTTTAATAAGATATCAAAAGTTCGAATATTAACATTTTGATGGAAATAATTTTGCACAACACCAGGCTTCAAATAATTGGCAAGACCTACCAAACTCATTCCTTGATGATGCGCAAAGAATGCTTTCACAACACCTTTATTATCATAATCATAAGACTCATAAAAACCATACTGACCTAGCATATCTAATTTTTTAAACTTAGAAAAATTCTCATAAACATCACTAGGAAACAACTGCATAGCCATCAAAGAAGAATAAGGAGAAATAACAATACGATTTTCTGTATCTTCTTTGGCTTTTAAATATGGAGTAGAAAACGCTTTATATTTATAGTTAAGGGCATTATCCAACTCATTATAAGCAGACTCACTAATTCCCCAAGGTAAAGATCTAGAAACACTTTCCATATAATCTTGTTGACAAAGTCTCGCAAAATGATAACTTTCATCAAGTAACGTATTAGGATAATTTTTCATAAATAATAATGGCATAAAATACTCAAAAGAAGTACCTGACCAAGAAATTAATCCTTTACGTCCCTTATAAGTAGTTAAAGATTTATCTAGACAGAACCAATGTTTACTCGGTGCATCCCCTAAACAAATAGCCAGATAACTAGTCAAACGAGATTCACTAGCAAACTTATTATAATTATAAATAGATAACCTTCCTTCTATCTCATCATAACCAATACTAAAGACATCACGTTTGGTATATAACTTCTTAAAATTCGTATTATTAATCAATCTATTTACTAACTTCGCTAACTTCACTTCTTTATGACTTTCTAAAAACTCTAAA
>CAJLUG010000241.1 GCA_905209745.1 uncultured Mycoplasma sp. | reverse complement strand
AATTGATTATCACTAATTTCTTTAATAGGAGACAAGATAGTATCTCCCATTTCATACTGAATACCATTGATTGTTATATAAGGATATGCACTCTTCAAATACTGATACTGGGTAATTTGATTAGGTGTATCTTCGTTTGGATAGCCATCGGTTAGAAATAATACAATCATTTCTCTATTAGACTCTTTCTTGTAATCTTGTAAGATACTATCAACATTAACTAGTGCTTGATAATAATTAGTTGTTCCAGTTTCTTGTAAGTTATCAATTACACTTGTTAATAATTCTTCGTCATTAGTTAGTTCCGATACAATTTGTGAAGACGTATCAAAAGTGATAAGTGCCGCTCTATTATTTTTATTAGCTAATAGACTGCTAACTAGTTCTTTGGAGTCACTTTTTACTCTGTCTAATTTTTCCCCTGCCATAGAGCCCGAAATATCTAATACAAAAATGATATCGGTATACTGATTATTTGTCATAAGAGAGGTATCTACATCTAGTGTTACTTCTGCTTCTCCATAACCTGTCCAGTATCCTGACTTTGTTACTTGCCAGGAACCCTCTTCATTATTTTCATAGCTTGTATTACGTGAAGTTATCGTAATACTTCGTATTGGGTTTACTGCCGCAAAGGCATAACCAAAAGAAAATAAACATAATGCCACAACAAAAATAATTCCAGCAATAAGCTCTTTTTGGTATTTTGTAAAAAACTGTCGAAATCTATCCATATTCTCACTCCCATAATTCCCATATCTTCTCTAGACCTTATGAAATATAGGTTGTGTAATCATAAAGGTAGATACTTTATGATGGTAAAATTCTCATAAAATCTACTCTATATCATACTAAATATACTATAATTTGGGTGTTTTTTCAATTTCTTTTCTTTACTTTTGTGGATATTTACTCTTTTTTTCTTTACTTTTATTATCATAATTTGTCAAATTTTTAGTCAAAATATTATGAATGATTTCTTTCTATGACAATGTATTTTTTAAAATATTCTCTTTTCTTTTTTCAATTATAATTAGTCAAAATTTTAGTCAATTACTATTTGGACGTTGAAATATAAGGAAAAATCATAAAGTAACAACCTTTATGAAAATTTATCCAAAAAAAACAAAGTACCCTTTGTGGTACTTTTTAAGTGTAAAAAAGAAGCATTATTTTGCTTCTTCTTGTGCTCTTGTTTCACGAACAACAGTAATTTTAATTGTTCCAGGATATTTCAAATTAGCTTCTACTTGTTC
>CAJLUG010000240.1 GCA_905209745.1 uncultured Mycoplasma sp. | reverse complement strand
ACTGGTGAACGTGAAGCATTAGAAATGCGTGATGGTGGAAGTCGTTATAATGGTAAAGGTGTTTTAAAGGCTGTAGAAAACGTTAATACTATTATACGTGATAAAGTGATTGGTATGGATGCGAAAGACCAAAAAACACTTGATTATGCTATGATAGAATTAGATGGAACTGAGACTAAGTCTAAATTAGGGGCAAACGCTATTTTAGGTGTTAGTATGGCTGCTTTAAAAGCTAGTGCTATTTATGAAGAAAAAGAGTTATATGAATATGTTGGTAATGGAAAGACATTACCGGTTCCAATGATGAATATTATTAATGGTGGAGCTCATGCAGATAATAACTTGGATTTCCAAGAATTTATGATTATTCCACAAAGAGATACGATTCATGAAAGAGTTCGTGTTGGTGCAGAAGTATTTCATACATTAAAAAAAGTATTAAATGAAAAAGGATACTTTACTGGAGTGGGAGATGAAGGGGGATTTGCTCCTAATCTTCGTTCTAATAAAGAAGGTTTTGATTTAATTATTGAAGCTATCCGTAAAGCTGGATATGAGCCTGGCGTTGATGTTAAGTTAGCGATTGATGTAGCTGCTTCAGAGTTTTATAGTGATGGAGTTTATCATGTGGATGGTAAAGAGTTAACAACAGATGAGTTAATTAATTTCTATGAAGAATTGGTTCAAACTTATCCAATTATTTCTATTGAGGATCCAGTAGATGAGAATGACTGGGATGGATTTACTAAGATTACAGAACGTTTAGGAGATAAGGTTCAATTAGTAGGAGATGATTTATTTGTTACTAATAAGAAATGTCTTCAAATGGGAATTGATCATCATGCAGGAAATGCTATTTTATTAAAAGTAAATCAAATTGGTACTATTACTGAGACCATAGAGACAATTGAACTTGCGAAGAGTCATGGATATAAGACTATTATTTCTCATAGAAGTGGAGAAACGGAAGATACGACGATTGCTGATTTGGCTGTAGGACTTGATTTAGGACAAATTAAGACTGGTTCTATGTCTAGAACAGATCGTATTTGTAAATATAATCAATTAATGAGAATAGAAGAAGAATTAAGTTAAAACTTTATTGACAAATTTAGGAAACTATATTATTCTAATTTTGTTTAGAAATCCGAGGGAAAGAATATAATATTATATAGCTCTTATTCTAGTGAGTTAGGGATAGTGGGAACCTAATATAATCTAGTAATATTCCTATCTTTCTTGGAGAAGTATTTTACTT
>CAJLUG010000239.1 GCA_905209745.1 uncultured Mycoplasma sp. | reverse complement strand
CTTTTTTGGTTACTTCTGCCATTTTTTTTTTTTATTTATTCCACAGAAAAAGTTGTATTTGTGTACACTTGATTAGTATCTTGGAAATTGTTTTGTTCAGATAAAAATACACTTAGTTTCTCAAGAGAAAGTCTTGGTTCTGAATCATCATTGGTCCAAACCACTAAACCATTAAAAACAGCTTTTCTTATTTCCCTTCCATTAAAAACAATTCTTTGGATTTTTCTGTTATTAAATGAGCTTATTGGTGTTGCCATAATTTAATTCCCTACCTGAACTACAAATTTATTGGTAGTGATAATATTACCACTATCTAAATACACTAAATCAAATTGGATTTCATAGAGACCATCATTATCAAACAAAAGGTTTATTGGGATACTCAATATAGAATTTGGTTCTATGGTAAACCCAGTTGAACCACTACTGATATAAGAAGTATTTGTTCCAACTTTATTAAAATCTGAATCCTGTATAATTAAGTTCCCAGATTCTTTGGAATTATTTCTTAATAATATCCTAACCCTTTTATAGGTATTATCTGTGGGGTTTTCTAGAATTAAATTTAATATTCCAGAGTTATTCTTAATAAATTTATTCTTTATCTCTGCATTACTAAATCTTGGAATTTTTTTTTCTGCTGAAGAACGTAATACCACAGAAGATACCGATTCATATTCAAAATATAGAATATTATCTTCTTTTATAGGTGCACTATCAGTTACTACTATGGATTTTACCATATCAGAAGTAACTGAATTCTTTGGTATGGAACTTGATGATGATTGGTTCCCTCCTACTCCTATAATTAATTGTCCTGACATTTTTTTTTTACTTAATATCCATACTGTAAAGAATTTTCAGGGGCATCTTGGATTTCTGAAATTATTTCTGGGTTCCAACCAGGATATATCTTTGTGGTAATGAATTCCCCACTTCCTGCTGGTTTAACTGATAAGCTTATTGCTTCATCAGTTATATTTTTAATAAGGAAAACCTCCTTAGGTGAACCAAGCTTAAAATTACCACTTGGTATATTACCAATTACACTAACTTGAAGACTTAGTGTTATACTTTTTCTACCTTGATTTTTCATTATTTGAATCTTTATTGAGGGTACCTTTATTTATGGGTATACCCAGAATTTTAATTAATATTCCTATCCCCATTATTGTTATATTTTTCTTGCAATTCTAAGGCTTCTTGTTCTGGTAAATATACTTCTTCTACAATATTATTACCTTGAAACAAGCTTGATATAGAAGAAAAAACAAATTTCC
>CAJLUG010000238.1 GCA_905209745.1 uncultured Mycoplasma sp. | reverse complement strand
ATGTTAATTCGTCAGAAAATTAAAAGAAGAGATGGTATCCTTGTTTTTTCCATTTATGCTGGATATCTATTATATATCTGCTGGGCTATATAATGTGAACATATTTGCTTTACCCTCTTCTAACAAGAAAATAAAAAGAATCATTAGCTCATAAAAATACCTGTCTGATAAACAAAATAGAATGTTGCTCATGTTCACAGACAGGTAAATTTAATGAAGCAATGCTTCTTTTATTAGAAAATTATTTAAGACCGTTTAAAATACTCATAGCATAAGAGTAAATCTTCTTATTTCCCTTAATACTAGGATCTGTAGGGTCAATTCTTTTCTTTTTATTTTTAATCTTTCCAGTAGTTCCGGCTAAAGTATAAACACCGAAAGGTCCTTTTTCCTTGTTCTTTCTGATTACTTTAACCCAGACACGTTTCTTCTTGTTTGTCTTTGTAGCAATATCATAGATAAGTTTTGCATTGACAGCCTGAAGACGAACGCTTGTTGTTGTCTGGTTTGTTCCAAGGTCGTTATATAAACCAACTTCTAACTTTCTGTTATTTGTAGTAGTGTATCGTGCAGAATGGAAATAGAAGTTACCATGTTTTACCTTAACACCCCACTGGTAATAATGATATGGACGGCTTTTCTTGTAGATGAACCATCTTACAGCAGAAGTTTTTTCCAGACGGCATCCAGAATAAGCCTTTGTTCCTTTTGCCTTTCTTGAAGTAGAGCAAACCATAGTCTTTAATGGAATGTTATACTTGCCAGTCTTTTTATCTTTGGCATAAAGAGTAGCATTATGTGTCTTTGTGTTAACAACGATCGTAATGTCTTTCTTAATCCATTTTTTGTAGTTAAGTGTAAATAAATCCTTAACTAATACTCCGTTTTTGTTAAAGTAGAATTTGTACTTTTTCTTGTCATAGTAGCTCTTTAATGTATGCCAGCCAGTAACTTTCTTACCATTTTCGTAGTAGTATACTTTTTTACCCTGCTGATACCAGCCAACAGGAACTTCTGTAGTAGCTGCTGAAGCATTCATTGGAATACTGCCCATTAAAATAGTAACAGACAGAATAAGTGCCATTAATAACGATGTAACTTTTTTCATTATACCTTTCCTTTCTTTTGTGATTTAATATCTATAATAGTATAAAGGAAAAGAAAGATAAAGTCAATAAAAGAGCCTTTTCTGAAATTTGCGTGGAAGAAGATGGAAAGGCTTTTAAGAGTGTGTTTAAAAGAGGTATTTAAACATGCTCCAGGAAATGATATTTAAGTAGTGGCCGTTGTCGTGTTTGGTTAAATGAGAATCCT
>CAJLUG010000237.1 GCA_905209745.1 uncultured Mycoplasma sp. | reverse complement strand
TGCCATCTGACTAGTTGTCGCGTTCCAAAGAGTCAACGCAGTCTGCAAATTAATCGGTCCCACACTAAATGAGTAACCAGAATCAGCAGAGCTATAACTCGTCTGGGTAATAGTGATTCCTTCAACAGGGCTAGTAATCTGTTTCTGACTATCCCACTGGCTTCCCTTAATAGAGAAGTCAAAGTACAAACCAGAATTCAAATTACCATGGATACGGACCGTAGATCCTTTACCATAGCCATACTGCTTCCACTGACCATCACCAAGGTCAATGGTCTGATCGATTTCGTTCCAACTGTCTTGATACCAATTCGTCGAAACGTTGTTGCCCATAAGGGCCATGAGCTGAAGCCAGTTCATGTTGTTGTAGTTCTGATTTCCGTTAGCATTGCCACCAGAAAGCAGAATCTGCAAGATCATAACGATTGCAACAATGATGCTTTGCATGATGTTTCCTCCATTTTTCGTTACGTGTGTTTTTTATAAGGTTTTTACCTTATTCTTACATTTATAATTATACTACATTTAATCTCTTATGTCAATCTAATCCGAAACTTATCCCTAATGCATTATTTAATTCATTAATTATTTTATTATCATCTATATGCCCTATTTTTTCTTTTAATCTACTTTTATCTATTGTTCTAATTTGCTCTGCTAATACAACAGAATTATTCTTAAGTCCACTTGTATTTTCTCCTATTTCAATATGTGTGGGTAATTTAGTTTTATTAGTTTGAGAAGTTATAGCTGCTGCAATTACAGTTGGACTATATTTATTTCCTAAATCATTTTGAATTATTAAAACTGGTCTAATTCCTCCTTGCTCTGATCCAATAACTGGACTTAAATCTGCATAAAACATATCTCCTCTTTTTACTATCATATTCTTCACTCCTAAGTTTTCTATATATCAAGTCTATATATTTGTATTTTTCTTAGTTCGAAGTAGAGATAGTTTTAAAACTTACACATTAATCTCTACCTCATTATATAATATGTAAATTCTTTCTTTTTGTTTATTATCTTTTATTTCTAATTTTACTGGCTTATATGTTTTTTTATTTATATATAATATCTTTTCTTTTACATAAATATTTTCTTTATCATTTTTTACTTTCATTATTATTTCATCATCTTTTTCTTCATAATTAGATTCATTACTATTTTTATACTCATCTATAAACATCGATAAGTCTAAATTATTATTTTCTAAATTTGTATAATTTTCTATTATTTCATTTAAGTTTAGGTTGCTATTTTCTATTTTTAAATTTTTTCCATCATTAATTATTTTTACTCCTGCTATATTACTTGGCTCAATTACTTCTT
>CAJLUG010000236.1 GCA_905209745.1 uncultured Mycoplasma sp. | reverse complement strand
GGAAATTATGTAATAAAATATACATATGGAAAGAATATGAAAGATGTAGATGAAAATGGTCAAGAAAAAGGAACAATAAGAAGTGCAACAGCAATTTATACAAGTGATGGAAAGACAAAACTAAAAGAAATAGAAGCAAGAGAATATAAATCAACAGTAATCACATCAGGAGAAATATCAAATGCAATGAATATAACAGATGGAAAGGCACATTTAAACGGAGACTACTCATGGTTCTTAAAGAGCCCAGAAACAAGATATTCAGATGCAGTAGATGACGTAGAATATAGAGCAAATCTAGAAAAAGAAGCAAAAATAAACTATGAAATCTTAAAAGGAACAAAAACATATGTGTATGAAAACATGGAAGCATATACCCCATACTTCAAACTAGGAGTAGAAGAATTTAATGATCAACAATCAGGAGCAACATTAGAAACACAAGAAGATGGAACATTAAATTATGTATTTACAATAGATAATGTAGATTTCGGATTAATAGAAAGACCAATAGTAGATTTACAAGTAGACAAAGTAATAACAGGACTAAAAGTATCACTAGGAAATGGTCAAGTATTAATAAATGGAGATCCAAGTAAAGAAAGTTTACCATATGTAAGAACAGGATTAGATGACTTTGTACCAATAGAAATGGATACAGAATTATTACAAAATGCAACAATAGAAGAAGAATACACAATAAAAATAACAAATAATTCAGAATTAGATTATTCAATATATCCAATATGGGGAACAGATAATACTCAAAAAGTAGCATTAAGAAGAAATTATTATTACTATGGAACCCAAGAAGGATTGACAACAGATGAAGCAGTAACAGCAAGAATAGATGTATTAGGAGATTATATAGGATCAGAATTAACAGCAGATGAAAGCACAATGGAAAGCGACGGATGGAAAAAGAAAGCAATAGAAGAATTAACATCATATAATGGAACAAACTTATTATCAACAGATAATAATAAAGAAAAGACATTAAGAGATGGAAAATATACAATATATACAACAAATACATTCTACAATCCAAATGAAGAATTAGTAACAATAGGAAAAACAAAGAGTATATCATATAAAGTAAGTAGATTATTAGCAGTAAATACAGATACAATGAAATATACAAATGATATTGAAATATTACAATATTCAGGATATAGTCAAAATAAGAATAGAACAGAAAATACATATCATAGAACAAGTGATACAACACCAGGAAATTTAGTGCCAGGAGGAGCAAAAGAAGATGATGAAGACTCAGTAAGAACAACAATAACTCCACCAACAGGTACAATAATATCAAGATGGTTATATGTA
>CAJLUG010000235.1 GCA_905209745.1 uncultured Mycoplasma sp. | reverse complement strand
TTTATGATAGTTTTTTTATTAGGAGGGATAATATGAAAGAGAAATTTTATTTAACAACTGCGATTGCTTATACATCTGGTAAACCGCATATTGGTAATACTTATGAAATTGTACTTGCGGATGCGATTGCGAGGTATAAGCGTTTTAAAGGTTATGATGTTTATTTTCAAACTGGTACTGATGAACATGGACAAAAAATTGAACAAAAGGCAAAAGAAGCTAATATGTCTCCTCAAGAGTTTGTTGATAAAAATGCAGGTGAGGTTAAAAAAATCTGGGATTTGATGAATGTTAGTTATGATAATTTTGTAAGAACTACAGATGCTCATCATAAAGAGGTTGTTCAACATATTTTTAAGAAGATGTATGATCAAGGAGATATTTATAAAGGAACTTATAAGGGACTATATTGTACTCCTTGTGAATCTTTTTGGACGGAATCTCAACTTGTTGATGGAAAATGTCCTGACTGTGGTCGTGAAGTAGTGGAGACAAGTGAGGAAGCTTATTTCTTTAAATTAAGTAAATATCAGAAAAAACTAGAGGATTATATTGAAACTCATCCTGATTTTATAGAGCCAAGTTCACGTAAGCATGAAATGTTAAATAATTTTATTAAACCTGGTCTTCAAGATTTATGTGTATCACGTACTTCTTTTAAATGGAGTATTCCAGTATCTTTTGATCCTGAACATGTTATTTATGTATGGTTAGATGCACTAACTAACTATATTACTAATATTGGATATGACGTAGATGATGAGACAGAGCAATTTAAAAAATTATGGCCAGCTGATTTACAAGTGATTGGTAAAGATATTGTACGTTTCCATTCTATTTATTGGCCATGCTTTCTATGGTCATTAGGACTTCCATTACCTAAGAAGATTTTTGGTCATCCTTGGTTACTTATGAATAATGATAAGATGAGTAAATCCAAAGGTAATGTTATCTATGCGGATGAATTAGTAGAAGCCTTTGGTGTAGATGCCGTTCGTTATTATTTACTACATGAAATTCCATATTCTAGTGATGGTAATATTACTTATGAATTACTTATTGATCATATTAATGGAGAACTTGCGAATGTTTTAGGTAATTTAGTTCAAAGATCTATTTCTATGGGAAATAAATATTTTGGTGGAGAAGTATCTAGTACTACTGAAATTGAAGAAATAGATAAAGAATTAGAGAGTAGATTAAATTCTTTAGAAGACGCTGTTGAAGAGAAAATGGCTAACTTACAAATTAGTGATGCTATTACTGAGATATTTAATGTATTACGTTTTACTAATAAATATATCGACGAAACAACACCATGGATACTTGCGAAAG
>CAJLUG010000234.1 GCA_905209745.1 uncultured Mycoplasma sp. | reverse complement strand
ATATCAAAAATATCATGTCCTAAGGCATATTCATTGGTAAATCCAAACATATTACCAAGGGTTGGCTCTACATCATACATACTCATTACATTGGTATATTCTTTATTTAGACTGCTACCTTTCATATCTTTTGTCCAGATAATCAATGGTACTTTTCTTCCTAGTTCATATTGATATGAATCATATTCTTTATAGTTTGGATCTTCTTCGTCTAGTACAGAGTCTGTTTCTTTATCATAATTATATAATAAATTATATTCTGATCTTGGAAGTCTTGCATCATGGTCTCCATAGATTACTACTACGGTGTTTTCTAGTAGGCCTTCTTCGTCTAATCTTGTCATTAATTCTCCTATGGCACCATCGGCATAATGAGCAGATTTAAAGTAGTTTCCTAGTTTTGTACCTTCCATGTATGGATAAGTTACTTCTTCTGTTGTTCCATCAGGGTTGGTTACGGTTTCTTTTATGTCTACTGGGAACTCTCCATATTTATCTACTTCAGAGAATGGTGTATGGTTCGATAACATGATTAGTAGACCATACCAATTACTATTCTTTTCAGCTATTTTTTTTATTTTATCTACGGATTGATCAAAGAAAGCATAATCATTAATTCCAAGTCCTACGGTATTTTCTTCTGTTACATCATAATCTTCTTTACTATAGAATCTATCATACCCTAGACTTTGATGCATGGTTCTTCTATTCCAGAAGTCAGCGTTATTTCCATGCATACTAAATGTGTAATATCCTTTATCTCCTAATAATTTAGGTATAGCATTATAAGTTCTATTCGAATAAGATACAAAAGCTGTTCCACTCTTGGTTGGCATTAATGATGTATTAAACATCAATTCAGCGTCACTACTTGTACCGACACTTACTGGTGAATAGAAGTTAGAGAAAAACATACCTTCATTCGCTAATTTATTTAAGTTTGGTGTTACTTCTTCTCCATTGAATGATAAGTCCATCAAATTAGTTTGTAAGCTTTCACCATGAATCACAATTACGTTTTTACCTTCAAAAATATTTGTATATTTATTGTCTTCATGTGTTGTTGAATCTTTAAAATAGTCAGTAAAGTTTTTCTTGGCTTGGTCATATCCAAATAAAGAATTGATTTTTGGTTGAACGGATGCAACTACATCGTTTGCTTGGTAAATATAAATACCATATTTCATAACAATATATTCACGATTCCATTGTTTTACTAATCTAGACATATCTGTTGGAGTTAATGTTAATAAGAATACTACTCCAACGATTGCTCCTACTGCGACAGTCTTAATCGTCTTTTTCTTTCTTTCTGACTTAATTTCTCCCTTTTTATAATAATTT
>CAJLUG010000233.1 GCA_905209745.1 uncultured Mycoplasma sp. | reverse complement strand
TTTTAATACAGGAGTGAAAGCACTAACCGGCGAAACAGCCACTGAATGGGCATCGGATATGATACTTGATACAGGCGAAAATATCATAGACTCCGTGGGAAATGCAATTGCAGCATTAACACATTAGAAAGAAATATAAAGATATGATGAATAATTACATAATAATATGGAGGAAACAAAAATGGAAAATATTAAAGAATTATTACCAACAGGTTCAGTTGTACGTTTAGTAGATGGAGAGAAATACTTAATGATTGTCGGTGTAATGCAGACAATGGCAGGAATACGCAAAAAGGAATGCGACTATTTAGGGGTTCTTTATCCGGAAGGCTATCTTGGAGATGAATTTCTATATGGCTTTAACCATGTAGATGTAGAAGAGATTGTATTTCGTGGATATGAGGATCAGGAAAGAGAAGAATTTTTAACTAAACTTTCGGATTTGTATGCGGAAAGGGATCAGAAGAAGGAAAAAAGAAAGGGAAGGTTTTTACGATAGGGATAAATACAGTTTTATAGGAGATATTATAGATGCTAAAAAGAGAAGATGTTTATTATATCGTAGTACCGATAGTAACTTGGGTAATAAGTCTCTTATGTACCTATATTTTTAATAATATTACTGGAACAAAACAGTGGAGACTAAAACGGGAAAAATCTCCGGGAGAGAGATATATAGAATATTTTGTAAGAATTATTGTTATAGGAGCTTTGATTCTTTTTCTGAATATGTTAATTGAAGGCTTTATCAGCTCATTCATAGGGACTCCTTTGCGTGTAGGGGAATATATTGGTGTAGTAATATATATTGGACTTTTCGTGTTTCTATATATCAAAATGAGAAAAATAGATATAGATGAAGATGATAAAGAGATATTTATAAAGAAGGATATGGAAGAATGTAAAAGAACGAGGAACGTTAGATTGTTACGTCAAATACCAATTATACTTTCTGGTTTGCTCTGGGGTTACACAATTACAAGACATATTGGAGAAGCTGTACCTCAGTTTATTTCAAATATTGCGAGATATGTACCGATAGTTACAACACTTGGTGGGGTGGTGTACGATTTTATATGCATAATATTTTTAAAAGGGGAAGGAGAGTTCTTATATGATAAAGTAAAGTTTGTTTTTTATGATAATAGTGTTTTGGAGAATATTAAGGTTGAGAACATATCACAAAACAAGAGTTGGATTACAGCTAAAAACCAAGAAAACACGGAGTATAGATTTAGAGTTAAAGATATAAAGACAATTGAGTATAGTAATACTGAAAATCAAATAGAATGTGAACAGGAATAGATGATTGTATTAGTTTCTAGTTTATAATAAGCCACAAGTACAAGTT
>CAJLUG010000232.1 GCA_905209745.1 uncultured Mycoplasma sp. | reverse complement strand
TGCTCACGAAGATATGATGCAAGTTGTAAATAGTGCGTAACTGGATTTCACATCTACGCAGTGACATAATAGTCTTAGAGATCATTAAAAGTCTTAAAAGTGCAGTGTTCAACTTTTAGGACTGGTCAAGAGACATTTTTTTGTGGGATTCTCATTCTACTGCATATATATAGATAGGAACGTTGATAGTTTCAATAAAAAGTGTTGTAGAAAGGATAAGAAATTTTATGAATTGGGGTAGGATTTTTGCAACCGGAGCCTTTTTCTTTCGGCATATATAATAAATAAAAATATGCATGAGAAACAGATGTCACTGGTGCTGTACCTTAAAAAGATATATAATAATCATAGAATTATGCTCTTCCTAAAATCAGGAACAGAATCTAAAAGTTATAATTTACTGATCTAAAGATTTCGAAAGATTATTCACAGGTGAATGGAGGGACGGAGAATGAGAAAAAAATATAGTTACATCGCGATAATTTTAATAGTATTTCTTTTTTCTGCCTGTCAAAAAAAGGAAGCAAAATTCAATTCAACAACTAAAACAAGCAACTCTACCGAATCCACAAATAGTATTCCAGATGAAATTAAAAGTTTATTAGCTCTCGGAAAATATGATGATACTATAGAAATAAATGGGGAAAGAGATTCCTTTTCTATAATAAAAAAGAAGCAAAAGTTTCTTTTTCCAAAGTGTCGGATACTCTCTATATCATATAGTACTTTTTCTGAAGATTCTACATTTCTGTCTCTAAATAAAAAAGAAATTCTCAAATTAATAGATTTGATTGAGGATAGTCCTATTTTAAAGAACGGCGATTCCCTCAGTAATTATGGTGTAAATGATAATACGAAAGAAAAATATGCAAAACTTTGTATTGTGTACGAAAACAGTCATGGAGATTTACAGAATGTGTCGTTAAATACTTTTAAAGGAGATATATTACATTTCTATGATTTCAATGGAGAAGATTATAGGATAGGACCCAATAAACAGCTTGTAGATTTTATTATTAAACATACCGGATACAGAGTACTGCCTGCAACAGCCTTTGATAAAATTGAAAAAATTACAGTAAAGTACAATAATAAAGAATATAATCTTTCTGCCCAAAATGCTGCTAAATTTATAAAGATAATTAAAAAACTTGATAAAAGGCAAGATGAGTTTCATGATTATAACTTTACCGCACTTGCGTATACTTCGGACGGGGATATATACCATATCAAGGCAGGAATAGGCGAATATTCTGAGAATGATATTGCCATAGAGGGTGCTTGTTATGAAGGAACAGAAGAGATAACACAACTATTAGAGAAACACGATTAATATTATATAAAAATTTATCGTACTTACTCTGTTAGTTATTACCTATATA
>CAJLUG010000231.1 GCA_905209745.1 uncultured Mycoplasma sp. | reverse complement strand
AACTTCCCTGTATCAGTCCTATTCTTATTCCATTAATATTAACTACTTTTCCATTATAATCATCTAAACCATGTTCACTTAATAAACTAAATCTATCATGATTTCCAAGAATAGATACTATTTTCTCTTTTGGAATATGTTTTAAAATAATTTCATAATCATAATCATGGATATCTCCCAATATACAGCACAGATCATATTTTTTAGATAATAATTTCTTCTGCATTTCTTTATTTAACGCTAAATCTCCATGTGTATCTGCAATAACAAGAAGAATTATATTATTATCAAATGCTCTTACACCATTGTTATTTAATGTACTTTCGTAATCCGGATTATATATTTTTTCTTTTTTAAAGATATTTTTAAAAAACATACTATCACATCCATATCAATTATATCATATATTATGTCAACAAAATGGTTCTAAAATGGTTCTAATGTCATTTTTGAGGTATTTTTTATAAAAATTAAAAACCCTCGCAAATCCTTTATTTACGGGGGTTTCAGGTCTATTTACCACAACATTGTTTATATTTTTTACCACTTCCACATGGGCAAGGTTCATTTCTACCAATCTTCTTTACTCTTTTTGGAGTTTTCTTGGCAGTTTCTTTTCCACCGTCATTGGTAATCTTCTTTTTTACTACTTCTTTACGTTCAATATTTTGTCTGATTTCTGCTCTTAATAAGAAAGTCGTAACATCTTTATCAATTTTTTGTAACATCTCATCAAACATGTCATATCCTTCCATCGTATAAGCACGAAGTGGATCTTCTTGCGCATATCCTCTTAAGTGAATACCTTCTCTTAAGTGTGACATTGTATTGATATGTTCCATCCAATAGTTATCAACTACTTGTAATGTAATTGCTTTTTCAAATTCATCTGTTACTTCTTGTGGAATTTCATTTAATTTATCTTCATATTCTTTTGTTATTTTCTTAACTAATACATCAATTGCTTCATTTTCTGGAAGATTATTGATATCAGAAAGTTTAATATCATTCTTTAATAAGTTCTCGTTGATATAATCTTTGATTTCTTCATAGTCTGTTTTACCTAAAACTCCTTCTGGAGCTAAATGTGATTTTACTAAGTCTTCCATATGATGACGGAAAGTATCTAGAACCATTTCATGAATAGATTCACTATCTAAAATTCTATTTCTCTTAGCATACATAATTTCTCTTTGATCATTCATTACATCATCATATTGTAGTAATTGTTTACGAATATCAAAGTTATTTCCTTCTACACGTTTTTGAGCAGTACCAATTGATTTTGTAAATGTTTTGCTTTGAATTGCTTGATCTCCTAGACCCATTGTTTTCATCATTTCACCAATTCTATCAGAACCAAAGCGAACCATTAGGTCATCTTTCA
>CAJLUG010000230.1 GCA_905209745.1 uncultured Mycoplasma sp. | reverse complement strand
TTAAAAACATTCCCCGATGAGCAAGTCTAAGTCCTACTAAATTCATACATATCACCACTAACATCATATATAAAAAGTCAAAAATTTATGTTAAAATAAGAAAAAGGGATGAAAAAAATGAAAAAAATTCAAATCATAGAAGACGATTTATCAATTGCCAATGAATTAAAAGAATTATTAGAAAATGCTGAATATGAAGCAGTAATTGTAACTGATTTTTCTAATGTCTTAGCTGAAATTAAGAAGGAAAATGCTGACTTAATACTACTAGATATCAATATTCCAAAAATAAATGGAGAACTTCTCTTACAACAACTAAGAAAAGAAAGTAATACACCTGTAATCATGGTAACTAGTAAAAATAGTGAAGTAGATGAAGTATTATCAATCTCTTATGGAGCAGATGACTATATCACAAAACCATATAATCCAACGATACTACTACTAAGAATAGGTGCAGTCCTAAAACGTAGTGAAAGAAAACTAGAAAAACTAACCTATCACAACTTAGAAATTATTCCTCAAAAAGGAATCATAAAACAACAAGAAAAAGAAATTATTTTAACCAAAAACGAAATGATTATCTTCTTATATTTATTGCAAAACCAAGGAAAGATTGTAACAAGAGACGAACTGATGACAGATTTATGGAATAACGATGAATATATTAACGACAATGCTCTAACCGTAAATATCTCAAGACTTCGTGCTAAATTAAAAGAAATAGGTTACGAAGATGTAGTAGAAACTAGGAAAGGACAAGGATATATATTGCATGAATAAGAAAAAGTATCTAAAAGATAAATTATTATCAATCGTAATAATAATTATCATCTATATAATCATATTACTAATATTACTAGCTTTTAAAGTAACAATAGATGCTACACTAGCAATCAGTTTTGTCTATTTTGCAGGCTTTATATTAATAATGATAACAGAGTACATAAGAAAAAATACTTTCTATAAAGATTTAAATGCCAAACTAAAAAGTCTAGACCAGAAGTATTTAATTGTAGAAATGCTAGAAGAACCTAACTTTTTAGAAGGAAAGATTTTTACAGACTCTTTATATGAAATAGATAAATCGATGATTGAAAAAATAAACGAATATAAAACCAAGACCCAGAACTTTAAAGAATATGTAGAATTATGGATTCACGAAGTAAAACTACCAGTAGCATCCCTAACTTTAATGATTCATAACCATAAAGGAGAACAAAATAAAAAACTTTTGGAGCAACTATCTCGTCTAGATAACTACTTAGAACAAATACTATATTATGTACGTAGTGAAAATGCTGAAAAAGACTATTTAATAACCAAAGTAAATCTAGCGAAAGTAATTAGTAACGTTGCCATAAAAAATAAAGATCTCTTACTAGAAAAAGGAATTGACTTAGT
>CAJLUG010000229.1 GCA_905209745.1 uncultured Mycoplasma sp. | reverse complement strand
AATGGATTAAGACGAGGTTTACTGGAATTGTAGACCGGTTTAAATTAGAGGTAAATATTTAATTTTATATAGGAGTGGTATGATGGAAAAAGAAAAAGTAAATAAGGTAAATAAAGGTTTGATAGTTATTAATATTATTTTGTTGTTGGCCTTACTTGGTACTTCTTTTTATATTGTTTATGATAAAGTACTTCGTAAGGATGAGGTTATTACTACAAAACCAAATAATACAGATCAGGTAGTGGATAGTAAAGTGGAGATTCCAGAGGGTGAGTTAAATACGATTATTAGTCAAATTACAGATGTTTCTACTTATCTTGCGGATTGTTATCCTTTTTTTGCTACAGAGCCATTAGATAATCAGAAAGCTTTATATTTTGGACTTTCTATGCTTGATGTCATGGGGGACGACTTCATGGAAAGTGATTTAGAGAAAGTTTGGGATGAGTATTTTGGTGTAGATCATCCATATATTCATCAAGATATTATGTGTGAGATGGATGACGAAGTACTATATTCTTACGATAGTGCTAGAAGAGAATATTTTTATCAAGATATTCATGGACATGGTGGCTCTGCTCGTTTTCAACCTTATGTTTATTTTGTAGATGGAGAGGTTGTTCAAGAAAAAGAATATCTTGTTGATGTAAATATTTTATATGCAAGTAATAATTATGGTACTTCAGGACCAAGAACTGCTTATTATACAGAAGTAGAAGAACAAGATGAAAATACGATGATTTTAGGACCTTATGATAGTGATCATGATATTACAGAAGAAGAATATGTTTCTGTTCAAGAAGAGTTACCAGTTTTAAGATTTCGGTTTTTAAAAGATGATGATGGTAATTATGGCTTGGTTGAAGTGAAGTTACAAAGTGAGTAGAAATACTTGCTTTTTTCTTTTAAAAGAAGGGTTTCTTCTGTATAATATAGTTAGGTGATATGTTGTGAGAAAAATTCAAGTTGGAGCTATTTATAAACATTTTAAAGGAAACTATTATTTGGTGGAAGGAATTGCTAGAGATTGTAATAATTTAGAAGAAGTAGTGGTCTACCGACAACTTTATGATGATTGTCGTCTATGGGTTCGTCCACTTGATGATTTTATGAGTGAAGTAGATCATGTAAAATATCCAGAGGTTAAAGAAAAGTATCGTTTTGAGCTACAAAAGATAAAAAAGAAGTAGGGAGATTTTATGAAGCGTTGTTTTTGGGTGAATGAAGATAATCCGTTATATGTAAAGTACCATGATGAAGAATGGGGAACACCAGTCTATGACGATAACAAATTATTTGAAATGCTTTTATTAGAGTCTTTTCAAGCAGGACTTTCTTGGGAATGTATTTTAAATAAAAGAGAAGCATTTAAAGAAGCTTTTGACTATTTTAATTATAAAAAGAT
>CAJLUG010000228.1 GCA_905209745.1 uncultured Mycoplasma sp. | reverse complement strand
GTAAGTATATTCAAGATGGATATACTGTTGTGATATGTGTGAAGAAATATCAAGTTTTTAATCTTATGAAATTTCTTAATATGAAAGTTGTGGAGTCAGATTTTGATCATATTGTTGTTGGTCAAGTGAATTTAGTAACACATCCAATTTCTTCTGGTTTTATTTTTGATAAGTATGTGTTTTTAACTGCTAATGAGTTGTTTGTTATAAAAGAAAAACAGAAGAAGTATAAGACTAAATTTAAATATGCTGCGGCTATTTCGGATATTAATAAGTTAGAGGTTGGAGATTACGTTGTACATAATGTACATGGAATAGGAATCTATAATGGATTAAAGACACTTACTTTATCTGGTGTTGTTAAGGATTATGTTGAAGTATTGTATAAGAATGATGATAAGTTATATATTCCTGTTGAAAAAATAGATTTACTTAGTAAATATACGGGAAAGGAAGGGTATGCTCCTAATATTTCTCGTTTGGGTGGTACTGAATGGGAAAAGACTAAAAATCGTGTTAAGAAAAAAGTACAGGATATGGCAGATGATTTATTACGATTATATGCGGAAAGAGAATCTCGTCGTGGTTATGCTTTTTCTCCTGATTGTGATATGCTTTTAGATTTTGAAGATGAGTTTCCATATGAATTAACAGTTGATCAAAAGAGAGCTATTCAACAAATTAAAGAAGATATGGAAAAGCCGGTTCCTATGGATCGATTATTATGTGGTGATGTTGGTTTTGGTAAAACAGAAGTGGCTTTTGTTGCGGCTTTTAAAGCAATATTAGATTCTAAACAGGTACTATTTCTATGTCCAACTACGATTCTTTCTAATCAACATTATGAAAATGCGAAAGAACGTTTTAAAAATTTTCCAGTTTCTATTGGTTTATTGAATCGATTCACTACTCCAGCGGAAACAAAACGTATTTTAGAAGGTCTTTCTAATGGTACTATTGATTTAGTCTTTGGTACTCATCGTTTATTGAGTGATGATGTTAAGCCAAAAGATTTGGGATTGTTGGTTATTGATGAAGAACAAAGATTTGGAGTTAGTCATAAGGAAAAAATTAAGAAGATGAAGACTAATGTAGATGTTTTAACATTGACAGCTACTCCTATTCCTAGAACTCTTCAGATGTCTTTGACAGGTATTCGTAGTTTGTCTTTGATAGAAACTCCACCAGTAAATCGTTATCCTGTACAAACTTATGTGATTGAGGAGAATAATCAGATATTAAAAGATGCTATTTATAAGGAATTGTCTCGTGGTGGACAGGTGTTTGTATTATATAATAGGGTTGAAAATATTGAAGAAGAGAAGTATCGTATTCAAAATTTAGTACCGGATGCTAGAATTATTACGGCACATGGACGAATGAATAAGGAAACTTTAGAGAATAGGATTATGGATTTTATCAATCATGAGT
>CAJLUG010000227.1 GCA_905209745.1 uncultured Mycoplasma sp. | reverse complement strand
TTGCATTCATAGGTTTTCTTGGCATATTTGCATAACCATCTGTAAATCTCTTAAAAAGTTTTTTAGTAGTGTTGTATTTATTGAGCCACTCGTATCTAGGAGAATTTCTGTTTCTGGTCTAGGTAATTCTTCTAGGTGGGCAGTTAGTATTCCATCTTCTATTTCAGCTATTTCAGCTATTTCAGCGTTTTGATAGGACCAATCAACATCGTATTTTATGGCTTCTTTTAATAGTTTTCTCCAGTCAATTAGAGGTTTTGATACACCAATATCAGTTATATTTCTCTTTTCACTATTGGTGTTGTCATGTCCCCTACCATGTGATTGAATGATTAGTTGTCTTGTTAATTCTTCTAACCTTCTTTTTCCTGTTATTTGGTCTTCTGTTAAAAAAGTAAAGTCACTCATATATTCATTAACTCCCTACGTTTTAGATATATATTGCAGTTTTTTGCATTATTATAACATATCTTCTTTTTAGGGACAATGAATTTTCTTGTTATCATTGGTTATTTGTTATTTACAGTGTTTGATATCTCTCTAAAGATACTAGTCATTGCTTTATTAAATCCTTTTTCTATTAGTTTTGATACATTCATTCCTATTTTAGAAAATAAATTATTATAGTCTGTTTGTTCTTCTAGATAATCTCCGGCATGGATTTCTTTTCCTTCTTTAATATCTTGTTCAAACTGCTCGATGGCGTTTTTCGTTAGTGTTGTTTTTCTACTTTCACTATACTGATAATATCCTGTCATTTGACTTACATATAGTCCTAGAAATAAAATTACTAAAAGTAGCATGATAGTACTGGCGACTTTTTTATAGTTCATCTTCTCTAATCACCTCCAAAAAACATTCAGAAAAAGCAAGGGATGTATTTAATACTTCATCGATGGTATTTTCTGGTCCTCCAATTTCTACTAAAATTGTATAAGGAGAAAAGTCTTGATTATAGACTCCATTTACTCCTTCTCCTTGTTTTTGTAGGATACCTTTTGAAAGATTTGGATATTTTTCATTTAATTTCTGATTAATTCTTTCGGTAAAGGCTTGGTTTTTTTGATAATTAGGGTTTTCTAGGCCTATTAAAAATAATATCTTGGCATAGTTTTTATCATTGATTGTTACTGTTGTTTTTTCTTTTTTTAAGCTATCTCTATGAACATCTATAAAATACTTTAAAGAAGGATATTTATTTTTTACATCTTCTAAAAATACTCTACTCGCATCATAACTATAGGCATAATTCCAGTTGTGTTCATTTAAGACTTGTTTAATATTTCTTTCTTCGGTAATTGTTTTATAATTATTTTTTTCAAATACTTCTTCCAGTACATAATTATTCATTTGTACTGTTGGGTTAATACTATATTCTACAAAAGTACTAGGTGTATATTCCTCTGTTTGGTGAGAGTTATAAATATAAATGACAGGGTTTTCT
>CAJLUG010000226.1 GCA_905209745.1 uncultured Mycoplasma sp. | reverse complement strand
CTATCAGTGGAATGCACTTCCAAATTCTATCAACCATGATTTTAAAATTACTTTCTAAAACCAACCTAAAAGACAAAACAAAGTATAAAATTATCATCCCTATATTATTACTTTATACTGCACTAATTGGACTAACGGCATCTATTATTAGAGGAATACTTTTCTTCTTTCTATTCTCAATAAAAAAACTCTATCACTTAAATATCTCTAAAACAAAACTAATCTTAATTACCATACTGATAACCATAATAATAAACCCTTATTATGTAACAGAAGTAGCTTTCTATTATTCTTTTATAATTAGTATTGGACTAATTTACTTCATGCCTAAAAACAACTCTTATCTAAAGACACTACTAATTAGTTCCACACTAGCATTTCTCTTAAGTATTCCCATTAGTCTTTATTATTTTTATCAAATAAATATACTAAGTATTATCTATAACTTATTCTATATTCCATACATTAATATGATAATATTCCCATTATCGATACTAACACTATTACTCCCTATACTAGAACCATTCTATAACTTCTTAACAAGTATATTAGAAAACTCGTCTATATTTTTAAGTAATATTAAAATTGGAATCTTTATTTTTCCTAAAGTATCAATCACAATCTATATCATATATTTAGTATTAATTATTTTAATAATGAAAAAAAGGAAAAAAAGAGTAATTACACTGTTACTATTACTAATATTTATTCATTACTATCTACCATATACTAAAGAATATATAAAAGTAATTGATGTAGGTCAGGGAGATTCTATTTTGTTTTACTCTAAAGGAAAAACAGCACTAATCGATACTGGAGGTAAATATAAAGAGGGTAGTGTAGCGAAGTATATAACGATGCCCTTATTAAAAAGTCTAGGTATAAGAAAAATAGATAAATTATTACTTAGTCATGGAGATAAGGATCATATAGGTGATGCAATCTACTTAATAGAAAAATATCAAGTAGATGAAATCTATCTAAACTTAGGACAAAAAAACGAAGTAGAAAAACTACTTCCCAATACTAAAACTGCTTATCAAGATTTAACACTACCAGTAGGTAACTTTATCTTTTATCAATTAAATAAAGAATATAAAGAAGAAAATAATAGTAGTTCCGTCTACTATGTAGAACATCCAAATCTAACATTGCTCTTAACAGGTGATGCACCAAAAGAAGTAGAAGATGAAATATTAAATCATTATACATTTACAATCGATATTTTAAAAGTAGGTCATCATGGCTCAGATACCAGTACTGGAAATAATCTTCTTAAAACCCTAAAACCATCTCTAGCCATCATCTCTGTAGGAAAAGATAACTCCTATAATCATCCCAGTCCAAAAACACTAACTAGACTAAATAAAACAAATACTCCCTATCTTACAACAATAAAATCAGGTACTATCACAATCATTCCAAAAACCCAAGAGGTAATAGAAGATAGAAAATAAAAAA
>CAJLUG010000225.1 GCA_905209745.1 uncultured Mycoplasma sp. | reverse complement strand
TGATAATATCTTCCTTGAATATCATATATAAAAGCTTTTACATGATCCCCTAACTTTTCTTCAGGACGTAAAGTACTTTGTAAAAATTTAAAATCATGAGCCATACCAGCCATATAATTAACCTTAGCATGTTGTAAATTTAATAATTGCATACGTTTTTGCATTTTATAATATTTAGGAAACATCATCGCTCTTTGTACTGCACCAATACAAACATTCTTACGTTGTAAAAGGCGAATAATATTTTGTTGTCTTTCTATTTGACGATTAATTTTACGAACACCACGACGAGTAGATAACTGAGACTTAATAGCTTGTAACTCAGAAATAGCCTGTGCTCTTTCTGAAATACGTAACCCAACATCACTAGACTTATCATCTAACTTAGACATAATAGCTTCTGCTTTATCTGATAAAGCAATTCTCTCATCTAAATTCTTTAACTCATTACTAACTTCTTCATATTGTCTTCGTAATCCCTCTATCTGAATATCTGCATACTTATCAAATATACGACTATTTCTAGCATTTAAAACATTAATTCTATTCTGTATACTATTTAACTTATCAGCTAACATCTTTCTATACATTAAAGTTGAATTATTCACGACCATCAGACTCCATTTCTACTTCTTCTAAAAGAGCTTTCTCAACATCTTCCCATTCTTTATCATCACTAATATCCTCTAAACTATAAGAATCATGATCATTCTTTAAAATAGAAATATATACTTGTTCATTCTCATCATCTACTTCTTCTCCTAAACTATACATAATATAATCATGATCATATCCAGAAACTTGAAAGATATCCAACACTTCAATCTCCAAAACCTGATTATTTGAAGTTACTACTTTGATTTTTGTATCCATAAAAAATCCTCCAATCCCTCAATTCCCCTTTATTCTATCATAAAACAAAAAAAAAAGAAAGAGAGACCACACTCTCTTTACTCTAAGACCAATTCATAAGGATTTTCACTAGTTCCTTCTCCCTTAGCTACTAGCAAATTATGAGCAAGTACTATTGCAGGACGGACGCCGTAAGAAGAAAAGTCTGGGTGTATTGCACTTAAATTAGGAACACTAGATATATAAAGCATATAAGAAACGTTGGCAATATAACCGGGAGTAAGAATCCACCAAGCTTCATTGTTGCTTAAGTAACTACTTGAACTATTTCCATACCATCCTAACCCTCCAAGTGTTGCTTCATCTCCTGTTAGTAACGCCACTGGATATGTTAACTTTCCATTGCCATTTTCGCTGCTTACTGTAAAAGAATCAGCTTGATTTGGACAACTTAAATCCGATACATATGGCGAATAATCATTCTTTATATACGATTCAAAATATAAACCATCCGATCCTATATAATCTTTATCCCAACTGTTTAACTGATAGATACTTCGATCATTACACCAAACAGTATCTTCTAAATACTTCGTGTATTCTGTCATATTA
>CAJLUG010000224.1 GCA_905209745.1 uncultured Mycoplasma sp. | reverse complement strand
TAATTTGTTTTTGGTTTGGTTTTCTACCCATTTGCATCATCAATCCTTTAATCATTTCTTCATTGATTGGAGGATTGTCTTTTAAGTATTTTTTCATTAATTTTCTCGCAACAATAACACCGATAATTAAACCGATTACTAATCCTAATAATACCATTAATATATCATGTAACATAATATTCACTCTCCTTACTACTTTATTTTACTAAAAAATATGGCTTTCTACAAGCTAAATTGTCTCTTTTTGTTCAAATTCTTGTAAGAAGAAATAGTCTTGATATTTAAACTCACAAACAAATAACCTTGAGTTTAAATCATTTAAGTAATCAAAGAAAGAAGAAGATATTTGTTCTGCTTCTATTTTTATATAACTCTTTTTTACAGTTAATCTACTTACTTCATCACGATATAAATTATTATAGTAATGAATATTATTTCTTTTAGAATATGGAATATCTTGATGAAGTTTTAAGAATAAGTATTTATCTATTTTTAATTTATCAATAGGATTAATTAGTTGTTTAAATAGATTATAGCCATACTCTACTTCTTCTTTATCTAAGTAATAGATTTGTTTTAATATGTTATATAAGACTCTTTCATTGTCTTTATATAAATTAATAAATTCTTCTTTTATATCAAATAAAAAATAGACTCTCATAGGATCACCTATTTTAGTCTATCCTATTGATGTGTCTATTTTTGTCGTTTATTTTAGTAAGTTTTCAACTTTTTCTTCTAAGCTATCAATATCGAAACCAAATTTTTTATAGATATCTTCTTTTGTGCCTGAAGCTCCATACTTATCAAGAGTAATTAAATATTTTTTATTAAAGATAATACTATTCCATGACATAGAAGATGCAGCTTCTATTACTATTTTTCTAACTTCTACTGGTAAAACATTATCAATATATTCTTGATCTTGACTTTCAAAACGTTTGATACATGGCATAGATACTACTCGTATACTTAAGCCTTTTGTTTGTAAGCGTTTTGCGACTTCTATTGCAAGATGAACTTCTTCTCCTGTTGCGATAATGATTCCTGATGGTTTTCTTTCGGTATCATATACGATGTATCCACCTTTTGATACTTCGTTAATTTTGGTTGTTTCTAATATTGGTAATTTATTTCTTGATAAAGCTATTGCAGATGGACCTGATTCTTTTTCAAAAATAGTTTTATATACTCCTAATACTTCGTTAGCATCCGCAGGACGGAATACTTCTAAGTTTGGTACTACACGAAGACTTGTTAGTTGTTCTACTGGTTCGTGTGTTCTTCCATCTTCTCCTACACTAATGGAGTCATGAGTAAAGATATAAGTTACAGGCAAGTCCATCATAGCAGCTAAGCGAATACTTGGTCGCATATAATCACTAAATGCTAAGAATGTTGCGCCATAAGGGTGATAACCACATAAAGCAAAGCCGTTTAGTATTGCAGCCATGGCATGTTCTCTAACA
>CAJLUG010000223.1 GCA_905209745.1 uncultured Mycoplasma sp. | reverse complement strand
GGTCATAGAAAACCAGATACAGATTCTGTAATGTCTGCAATTGGACTTTCTTATTTTAAAAACCAAATCGGAGATAATACAGAACCTAGAATCTTAGGAAATATCAACAAAGAAACAAAATATGCCTTAAAATATTTTGATCTAAAACAACCTGAATATTTAAACGATGTAAAACTCCAACTAAAAGATGTCAACTATCATAAAGGATTTATGATACATGATACAGACTCTATTTATGATGGATATCAAATGATGTTAAAAGAAGGAGTAACTGGTATCCCTGTAGTAAAAGACGATAAAAGCTTTTTAGGACTAATTACTATCAAAGACTTATCTCATATTGTAGTTAGTGATAACTTTGAAGAATTATATACTTCTTATGAAAATATTGAAAAAGTATTAAAAGGAGAAGAAGTAGTAAAGTTCGATTCTGAAATCGAAGGGAAAATTATAGTTGCGGCTTATCGTAGTACTACTTTTATTAATACAGTACCATTAACTAAAAATGATATTTTAATCGTAGGGGATAGACATAGTGTTATTGAATATGCGGTAAATCAAGGAGTAAAATTAGTAATTTTATCAGGAAATGCACCTATTAAAGAAGAACATATAGAAATTGCTAAGAAAAATAATGTCAATATCATTAGAACTCCATATGATTCATATCATATTACTAGGTTGATATTATTAACAAACTACATTAAAACGATGATACGTAGTTATAATCCAACAAAATTTGAAGATATCGAATATGTAGATACCGTATTAGATATTAATAATAAACTAAAACATACCAATTATCCAGTAGTAAATCAAAAGAATAAATGTTTAGGACTACTTAGGATTACAGATTTAAATGAAAAATATCCAAAGAATGTAATATTAGTAGACCATAACGAAAAATTACAAAGTGTAGAAGGATTAGAAGAAGCAAACATCTTAGAAATATTTGATCATCACAATCTAGGAAGTATCACAACCAATACTCCAATTAACTTCCGTAATATGGCAGTAGGTTCTACTTGTACGATTGTCTATATACTTTTTAAAGAAAGAGATATCAAAATTCCTAAAGAAATAGCAGGAGCGTTACTATCTGGAATATTATCAGATACTTTGATACTAAAAAGTCCAACTGCCACAAAAAAAGATCAAGAAGCAGTAGTAGAACTTTCAAAGATTGCGCAAGTAGACTATCAAGAATATGGAATGGATATGTTAAAGGCTGGAACTTCTCTTGCTGGAATGACCAAAGAAGAAGTTTTATATAATGACTTTAAAGTCTATACAATTAACGAAAAGACTTTTGCCATTGGGCAATTCTTTACCATGAACTTCTCTGAAATAGAAAAAGAATTAGATAGTTATGTAGAAACACTAAACGAAGTAAGAGAAGCCAATAACTATTCCTTTGTTGCCTTATATGTAACAGATATTATTAAAAATGGTAGTTATATAATCTTTGA
>CAJLUG010000222.1 GCA_905209745.1 uncultured Mycoplasma sp. | reverse complement strand
CAAATTATCGATTTCATTTGTCAATAATTCTTCATCATTAGTTAGTTCTGACACAATCTGTGAAGATGTATCAAATGTAATTAAAGCTGCACGATTATTTTGATTAGATAATAAACTACTAATTAGTTCTTTAGAATCGTTTTTTACTCTGTCTAACTTGTCACCTGACATCGATCCTGAAATATCTAAAACAAAGATAATATCTGTATATTGATTATTGGTCATAAGAGAGGTATCTACATCTAGTGTCACTTCTGCTTCCCCATAGCCTGTCCAGTATCCAGACTTTGTTACTTGCCATGACCCTTCTTCACCGGATGCGAAGTCTGTATTTTCTGACTGTATTACTATACTTCGTACAGGTTCTACGGCTGCGAAAGCATAACTAATAGAAAAGATACCTAAACACACAACAAAAACAAGTATTGCGATACACTCTTTTTTATATCTTCTAAAAAACTTTCCTAGTCTTGCCATATTTTCACTCCTAAACATCTCTTTATCTTCTCTAAGGCTTATAAAATATACATCATGAAATCATAAAGGTTGATACTTTATGATGATAAAATTACTATTAAAACTACTCTTTATCATATTAAATATACTATATTTTGTATATTTTTTCAATTTATTTAGTTCTTTTTCATGATAATTTACTAGTAATAAGCGTTATTCTTAGTCAAATTTTTAGTCAAAATATTATGAATAATTTCTTTTTTCGACAAAAGGTTCCAAGATATTTTTGTCGAACTTTTTGGTTATTTTAATTAGTCAAAATTTTGGTCAATCCTTGTTAAAGTATTGAAATATAAGAAGAAATCATAAAGTATCAACCTTTATGAAAAAAAGACATCATTTTTAGATGTCTTTTTAACTTTATTTCATAATTTTTTTAAATTCTGTAGGAATACTAGTTTCAAATAAAATATCCTTCTTAAGTACTGGATAATAAATCTTTAGACGATTAGCATGTAAATAAAGTCTATTTACTTTATGCTTATCACCATACTTTTTATCTCCTAAGATTGGCATTTTTTTACTAGCCATCGCAACTCTAATCTGATTTTTACGACCAGTTTCAATCGTAATCTTTAACAACGAATAATTCTTATTACTTTTAATAACAGAATAATTAGTAATTGCCTTCTTTCCATCTTCCCTCGGAGAAACATAAACCAAATGTGTTTTTGTCTCTTTTAAGTACTGAACAATCTGTCCTTCTTGATCCTTAGGATGAGCAGAGACAACTGCCGTATATTCCCGTAAAGATACATACTCATTCCAATTCTCTTGTAATTGGTTTTTCGTCTTTTCATCTTTCGCAAATAAAACAATACCAGAAGTATCTTTATCTAGACGATGCACAATAAATATTCTTCCATGTGGATTACTAGCTAAAACATAATCCCTAACAATATGATATAGTGTTCTTTCTTTTTCTTTATCCGTCGCAATAGTAAGTAATCCAGCCGGTTTATTAACAACAATTAAATGTTG
>CAJLUG010000221.1 GCA_905209745.1 uncultured Mycoplasma sp. | reverse complement strand
TGTATCACTTCTTTCTTCTTAAAGTCTACCATAAATCAGCTGAAAAAAAAAGAGATAAACAAGAGGTTTATCTCATCTTTACAAAATTTAATACTAAAAACATGGCGATAAACATAGCTGTTTGCATTTGTCTATGCATACGGTAACATCCTTCATATACTGCGGCAGCATCATCTACAATATCCACTATCCAACTTTCTAAGTATTTTGGTGGAGTAAATGTTACTGGAAACATATGAGTTCTAATAATATCTTTTTGTTTATCACTTAGATCCATATATTTAGAAGCATTTTCTACGGCACAATTAGGGTGTTCTCTAAGACGTTTTACTCTGTTTAGGTCATCTACTTCATCTAAGAAAAAATCGTGAAGTAAGGCTGCTTCTGTTGCCTCTTTATAATCTAATCTTAATTTCTTTGTTACTTTATATGAA
This sequence comes from uncultured Mycoplasma sp., assembly GCA_905209745.1. GTDB lineage: Bacteria > Bacillota_I > Bacilli_A > RF39 > UBA660 > Faecimonas. The sequence continues at coordinate 1,086 of CAJLUG010000221.1, read as the reverse complement.
AAATAAGCTACTCTCATAGAATGGTCATATCTAGTCATTCCATGATGAGTAATATTTTTCATCTTTTTAAATTCATCTATTTCAATAATTGGATTAATAATACTTGCAAATTCGCTATCTACATAATTATTCATATTAACATCCTTTTCATCCTTATATTTTATGCTAAATCTTACTTTATCATGATAACATAAAACTAGTCCTCGTGCAAGATTTGGCTTTTATCGAATGTGTGCTTAAAAAGTCACATATCAGTTATAGCACAAATTAAAATAAATTTCAACTTTTTTCGTCAAAAGAAAAAGGATAGAAAAATCTATCCTAAGTGCCGGCGATGGTGACGGTTCCTATACCAGAAAGTCTTGCTTCTATCCAAGTTTTAGCAGTTTCATCTTTTACAATGACCGTGACACTACTAGAAACATAAGAAAACATATATAAATAACTTGTTGCATTAAAGGTGGCATAGCGCATATCAAGATTTGTTAGACTGTCACAATAATAAAACATATAGCTCATATTCGATACTTGACTTGTATCAAATTTGCTTAAATCTAAACTTATTAGACTGTTACAATAATAAAACATACCTTGCATATTAGTTACATTTGATGTATCGAAACCATTTAAATTAGCAGTTTGGAGTGAATAACAACAATAAAACATTAATCCCATATCTGTTACTTTATTTGTTTTAAAGAACGATAAATCCAATTCTTCTAAGCTTTCACAATTAGCAAACATGAAATTCATATTAGTTACATTTGATGTATCAAAGTTATTCCCAAAAACTATTCTTTTTAAATTAGAACAATCAGAAAACATACCATTACCATTCCCACCAATACTGCTAGAACTTGTTATTTTAAAGCTACCTCCCATATTAGTTACATTTGATGTATTAAATTTGCTTAAATCTAAACTTGGAAGACTGCTACACTGAGAAAACATACCTTGCATATTAGTTACATTTGATGTATCAAAACTGCTTAAATCTAAACTTGGAAGACTACGACAAGAACTAAACATATCACTCATATCTGTTACTTGACTCGTATCAAAACTACTTAAGTCTAGTGTTGTAAG
>CAJLUG010000220.1 GCA_905209745.1 uncultured Mycoplasma sp. | reverse complement strand
AATATATAAATTTCTATTAATTCTAATAACATTAACAGCATCTCCATTTCTTATTATTCCTACATTATCAAGATTTTCTTGACCATTAAAAGTAATAATACCACTTCTTTTTAGACTATAATTAATTTTATTATTAGTAAGTCTTTTAAATGTATAACTAGGACAATTAAAACTATTATAATTCTTACGAATAAAACCAATTATATCTTCAACATTATCTTTATCAACAAAACCATAACTATTAATACCTTTCATAGCTATATCTCCAATAGCTATTCCGCCCTCACTCAATCCTCTAAGGGGAGTATTACTTATAAGTCTACTAATATTTCTAGTTCTAAATTTATGACCTTCAACAATAAAAGCATATTTAACTAAATCAAGAGCTGTAAGTTTAATAAGAGGATTGGGATGATTCCAAGCTCTATCAAACAATCTATGGGCTTCATCATTAGTAATATCACCTTGTATGTAATTAATATATTGAATATTTATATTACGACGATTATTTCTTTCATCATTAGCAACTATTTCAATATGTTCAAATACACTACCATCTTGACTAAAGTTACGTTTAATCCAATCAACTTTCTGAGCAGGAGTAAGTCTAGCAAATACATCAATTTCAGTTTGTGTAGGCTCAAATATATTTTTAACTATAACATCATCAGTTTTAATATTAACTAATGTACCACTAACTCTACCAACTTCTAAAGCTCTAGATTGACCAGTACCATATTCTTTAATATATTTAGGATGAACAAAATCACCATTAACAATAGTAACAGGTAAATTAAGATAAGAACTACCATTATTACCTACTTCTAGTTTATTAATAAGATAATCTTTATAATCATTATATAACTTTTCAGTCATTATTCCACCTTTAGTCCATTCCGCTATTCTATATACATAATCAATAAATACAGGATTAGCAGTTTCAAATACTTGTTGAGTAGCTTTAACACTAAGAGCAGTACTCATTTGTAAAAATGCAGCTAAACTAGGATAACTACTTTTAGATATATCTGATTTAATAAACGCATCTATACCACCACTAATATCAGGAAATACACTCTCTAATAGCAAGGTTTGACCCCCCGTAGAGGATGGAGCATAAATATTACTATTTTCAATAACAGTTCTAGCATCTCTAAATACTTTATCACTAGCATAAAAACTTTGTTTAGCACCATATTTATCAGCACTAAGAATATTAAGATTATTACTTATATCTTGCCCGATTGAGTTTAGCCGATTGAATTGTGCTAGAACATAAAGGTCAAATAAAGCCTGCTGAACGCCATTCATTTCCCCTCTAAGACGAGATTTATATGCGTCTGATGAAAATATAAGGTCAGGTGATGAAAATGCGTCAGAAACGCTTAAATTGAATAATTTCTTGAAAGTTTCACCATAACTTTTATCAATAGTTTCAATTAGCTTTTTACGTCCAGCAAAATTAACTTTTTCACCAAAACCAAGACTATGAGCAACTTCTCTAATAGCTTCAGTAAGAGGATTTTTAGTACCTT
>CAJLUG010000219.1 GCA_905209745.1 uncultured Mycoplasma sp. | reverse complement strand
AAAAGCAGAAGAACTGGCTGAAAAAATAAAAAATAAAAAAGATTACTATCTAGGCTCAATTGCCCCAGATATGTCAAAACATGTAGGAAAGAAAAAAAATATGTCTCATTTTCTAATTCCTAATACTGAAATACCAGACATAGAAAAGTTTAAAATAAAATATCCTAAATTTTATCAAAATGATTTTGACCTAGGTTATTATATTCATTTATTTACAGACAAGATATGGACAGAAGATTTTCTTCCTAAATTAATAAAAAATAACTCTGTAAAACTAAAAAATGGCAACAAGATAAATTTATCTAAAGAAGAACTAAAAAAATTAATTTATCAAGACTATACCAATTTAAATATTAAAGTAATAGAAAAATATAATATGGACCTTTCTCTATTTTATGAAGACTTTCAAATACCAAACACAAAAATAAACGAAGTACCCATAGATAAATTAAATATACTAATAGATAAAATGGGAATCATTATAGAAAATTCAAAACAAGAAAAGCTCTATATTTTTGATACCACTTTAATTTATAATTTCATAGAAGAAGTAGTAGAAAAATTAATAGAAGAAATAAAGGATTATGAACTCAGCTATTCATAATCCTTTTCATTAACAAGTTTAAAAAAGTAGTCATTCAAATCATCTTCAATATAAGAAAGCATCATATTTACTTCTTCTAAATACTTAATATAAGTAACATAAATAGGAATATCATATAACTCTTCTTCTAAAGTATCTAACTCTTTTTTTATATCACTATCATAATTACTCTTAACATATCGCCTCTGAGTATCTTTTAACTCCTCGATTAATAAACGAATCTCTTCATTATGACTCATCTTTTCTTTTAATGCTACACAAGTCTTATATGAATCACTTTCGATAATAGTAGTAACTAATTCATCTAATGCCTTATCCAATCACTTCACCATCCAAACTCCAAGTTTTAGCATCCGTAATTTTCACCATTACCAAATCCCCTGGAGTAAGTTCATGACTACTAGAAAAGTTAATTAATTTATTCGTATCACTATATCCATAATACATATGTTTTTTCTCTGAAATTCCTTCGACTAACACTTCTACTTCCCTACCAACCAATTTCTTATTATTTTCTAAGAAATAACGATTAACTACTTCATTTAATCTTTGTAGTCTCTCTTCTTTTTCTTTTTGTGAAACTGGATCTGTTAAACGACAAGCTGGTGTTCCTTCTCTTTTAGAAAATACAAAAGTAAAGGCATTATCATACTTACATTCACGTACCAAAGAAAGTGTTTCTTGAAAGTCTTCTTCCGTCTCTCCTGGAAAGCCTACAATAATATCAGTAGAAATACTAACACCAGGTACCCTATCTTTAATCTTATGGAATAATTCTAAATAACTTTCTCTCGTATAACGACGTCCCATAAGTTTTAAAATACGACTAGAACCACTCTGTACTGGTAAATGTACACTAGGCATAATATTAGGATATTTCGCAATAACATCAATCATATGATCCGTAAAATCCCATGGATGAGAAGTTGTAAAACGAATTCTA
>CAJLUG010000218.1 GCA_905209745.1 uncultured Mycoplasma sp. | reverse complement strand
AATTTACTAAAATATTTACATTCTTTTTCTTTTCATTAGAACGTACTCTCTTTTTAGCACTTGCTATATTTGGCATTTTTTCACCTCACTTTTGTAAACACATTAATTTTACCAAATATTATGAAAAAAAGCAAATATTTTTTCTATATTTGTAAATATTAAAAATAGGTGATAAAAATGCATACAATCGACTTAAAAAATATGGCCCTAAGAACAGATCTAGTAATGGACGAAATCGATAGAAATAAAAAATACGAAATAAAGCCTCAAGTAGTAGTAGATGAAAAAAATATTCGTCTAGAAGAAATAAAGATAGATGAAGCCTTAGAAGAGCTTGTTCATAAGAAAAAAGGAATCTATAAGACTCTTACTTTTACGGATGTAACCGATAAAAATAATTTTAAAGCAGTAGAAAAAGTATTAATTGATGCTTTAAAAAAGACCTATATCGATATAGACATCAAAGAGGATGCCAAGGTATTAGTAATTGGTCTTGGTAACATAGAATCAACACCAGATGCTCTAGGACCAAAAAGTATTGATCACATCTTAGTAACAAGACATTTATTTATGCTAGGAGAAGTAGAAGAAGGATATCGTAATGTCGCAAGTTTTAAACCAAGTGTAACTGGCGTAACTGGAATTGAAACCAAAGATTTAATCGAAGGAATTATTTCTAAAACTTCTCCAGATTTACTAATTGTAATTGATGCCCTAGCTTCTAGTTCTATAAAAAGACTAAATAAAACCATCCAAATATCAACATCAGGAATATCACCAGGAAGTGGTATCGGTAACAATAGACAAGAACTAAGTAAAGAAACCCTAAATATTCCGGTCATCGCTATTGGTATTCCAACCGTAGTAGAAGCAACTACCATCGTCCAAGATACCATAAATCTTTTACTAAAACAGATTAGTTATAATATAGATAATCAAGATAATCTAAAACTAAAACTTACACCACTAAATAGTAGAAATTACGAATCCCAAGAAAACATACTAACAAAAGACCAAAAAGAAGATGTCTTAGGTATGGTTGGACTCCTTACCGACCAAGAATTAAAAACGTTACTAAAAGAAGTATTAGACCCTATAAACTATAATCTCATGGTAACTCCAAAAGAAATAGATTACACGATAGAAAAACTCGCAAACTTATTAGGAAATGCAATTAATAAAAGTCTTCATAAAAACTTTAATCCGACAAATTAGTAGTTAAAAATAGAGTATAGTATTCTTGGTGAAATAGAATGAAGAAAAGAACATATTTTAAACCAAAGAAAAAATATCGAGTAAAAAAGTTTCCTCTTTTACTCGTTTTTATACTGGGAATTTATCTAACATATCAATACTTAGATAACAATATTAAAAAAATAGACCAAAAAGAATTAGTAGAAATTCTCTTATCAAACAAAAAAGAAACAAATATTGTAAAAAGTATAACTTCCACTTTTTTACCAAATAAGAAAAATATGCTTGAAAAAATAATGAATAAAAGTTATCAAAATAAAATTATAAAGGCAGAAAAACAAAAACAAGTAATAAAAGAAG
>CAJLUG010000217.1 GCA_905209745.1 uncultured Mycoplasma sp. | reverse complement strand
AAGATGACTTCTATGCAGCTGTCGATAAAACTATCGATAAGCTAGAAAGGCAAATACGAAAAAATAAAACTAGAATCATGGCTAGACAAAACAAAACCAATATAGATTTTGTAGTATCAGCCTTTGAAGAAGAGGAAGAAGACAAGAAAAAGGTCTTAAAGAGAAAACGAATTGAAGTAAAACCAATGAATGAAGAAGAGGCAATACTTCAAATGGAGCTCTTAGGTCACCAATTCTATATGTATAAGGATAGTGAAACAAACCAACCTGCCGTTGTTTATAAGAGAACTGACGGAAATTATGGTGTAATCGAGTCTGAATAATAAGAAAAAAGACAGAATAACCTTTTATTCTGTCTTTTTTTTTGATAAAATAATGTGATGAGGAGATGTTAGAATGAAATTATTAAGACGATTACTAGATCATGAATATAAAGAATTAAAAAAATTTGAAGCACAAGCAGACAAAATTATGGATTTAGAAGATGAATATTCTAAATTAACAGATACAGAATTAAAAGATAAAACAGAACAGTTTAAAGAAAGATTACAAAATGGTGAAACTTTAGAAGATATTCTAGTAGAAGCTTTTGCTACTGCACGTGAAGCATCTTTCCGTGTCCTTGGTGAAAAACATTTCTATGTACAGATACTAGGTGGACTTGCAATTCACTATGGTAATATTGCAGAGATGAAAACTGGTGAAGGAAAAACATTAACCTGCGTGCTTCCTGGATACTTAAATGCTTTAACTGGAGAAGGAGTTCACGTTATTACAGTTAATGAATATCTAGCAGAACGTGATGCTGAATGGATGGGTGGAATTTATAGATTCTTAGGATTAACTGTAGGTGTAAACAAAAGAGATTTAAGTGCCAAAGAAAAACAAGAAGCATATAATTGTGATATCTTATATTCTACCAACAATGAAGTAGGATTTGACTATTTAAGAGATAACATGGTAATTAGAAAAGAAAATAGAGTTCAAAGACCTTTAAACTTTGCTATTATCGATGAGGTAGACTCAGTATTAATCGATGAAGCAAGAACACCATTAATTATTTCTGGTGGTCAAATGAATAGTGCTAATTTATATATTGATGCTGACCGCTTTGCAAAAGGATTAAAAAAAGAAGACGATTATATTTATGATGAAAAGACAAAAGCAGTAACTTTAACAGAAGCTGGTATGAAAAAAGCCGAGAAAAACTTTGCTATTTCAAACCTTTATGATATTGAAAATGCATCTCTAGTTCATTATATTAACCAAGCCTTACGTGCTAATTATGCTATGAAAAAAGATGTAGATTATGTTGTACAAGATGATGAAGTAGTAATCGTTGATCAATTTACTGGACGTTTAATGAAAGGTCGTGCTTACTCTGATGGACTTCATCAAGCAATCGAAGCCAAAGAAGGAGTAACAATCAATCAAGAAACAAAAACTCTAGCAACAATAACATTCCAAAATTTATTCAGAATGTATAAAAAGTTATCAGGTATGACAGGTACTGCCAAGACTGAAGAAGAAGAGTTTAGAAATATTTATAACATGTACGTTATAGAAATTCCAACTAATAAGCCAGTAATTCGTATTGAC
>CAJLUG010000216.1 GCA_905209745.1 uncultured Mycoplasma sp. | reverse complement strand
TGTTACAAGGATTTTTTATAATTTCCGCATACTTTTCCAGTAAAAGTAAGAGCAGTACCATTACCAAAGTAAAAAGTAAATTAAAAACCTATTTACTTTGGCAAACAATCATTACTTTATATTATGCCTTTATCTTAAACATTATAGATTTTAACTTAAATTATCTAATTCCAAGATATACATTATGGTTCTTAATTACCTTAATATTTTATGACCTATCAGAATTCATCTTAGAAAAAGTAAATTATAAAATAATGATACCCTTATCTTTTGTAATTGGACTTGTATCTGGATTTATACCATTCTTCGGAAGACCGCTATCTTTATCTAGAACTTTTGTCTTCTTTCCTTTTTATGTAATTGGATATTATGCCAAAGAAATAGATTTGTGGAATAAAATAAAAAAACCTAAAGTAATAAAAATAACTTTAATATTATCTATCATTATATTAATAATAACATTAACCTTTAGTGACTTAATACCTTTAAAAATACTAAAAGGAAAATTTAACTATTTTAATATTGGAAATACTCTACCCTGGGTTGCCTGCTTACAAAGACTGTTATTTTATTTATTTAGTCTAATAGTCACAACCACATTTTTCAATATTGTACCAAAAAAAGAGTCTATTCTAACAAGACTAGGTCAAAACACCTTATATATATACTTAACCCAAGGAATGATTTTAAAGACATTTGTTACCGAAAAAATCTTATTAAATAACAAAGTAACTGGTACAATATTATTATTTTCAATAGCGTTATTATTGACGATTCTTTCAACAAAATTTATTAAAACTCTCATATCAAAATATAGAATGGAGATAATACATGAGCAAAAAATCTCTAGACAAAAAGAAAAAATCTTGCTATAATACTAACGAGTATTTTAAATACTCCTTGCTACAAACGTAGCCATAAGTCCAAAAGGAGGTGTAACAAATGAGAAAGTATGAAATTATGTTTATTGTTAGACCAGATATGGAGGAAGCAGAAATCAAAAAAACTGCAGAAACTCTAAAAAAGGTTTTAACAGATCACAAAGCGAAAGTATTAGAAGAAAAAAGTATGGGACAAAGAGAACTAGCATATGAAATCAAAAAGTCTAAAACTGGATATTATTACCTATACATCGTAGAAGCAACAAAAGAAGCCATCGCTGAATTCGATCGTGTAGTAAGAATCAACGAGAGCATACTTCGTCACTTAGTAGTAAAAGTAGAAGATTAAAGAAGAGGTAGAATATGAATAAAGTTTTTTTAATAGGAAGATTAACTAGAGACCCTGAATTAAGATACACAGGATCAAATACTGCAGTTGCTTCATTTTCATTAGCTGTAAATAGAAATTTTACAAATGCTAACGGAGAAAGAGAAGCAGATTTCATCAATATTGTTGTTTGGAGAAAACAAGCAGAAAATGTTAAGAACTATTTATCTCAAGGTAGCCAAGTAGCAATCGATGGAAGAATTCAAACAAGAAGTTATGACGACCAAAATGGTCAAAGACGTTATGTAACAGAAGTAGTTGCAGATAATGTAGAATTCTTAGGTTCAAAAGGGTCATCTAATAATACAAATATGAATGTTAAAGAATCATCACAACCAGTAAATAGTGAACCT
>CAJLUG010000215.1 GCA_905209745.1 uncultured Mycoplasma sp. | reverse complement strand
TCTGTTTGATTAATTTCTTTGTTTAGATAAAGTGTGGGGTCTACGACTTGACCATTTACATATAATTCAAAGTGTAAATGATTACCCATATCTTTATCTAATTCATTTGTACCACTTTTTCCTATTACTTGACCTTGTGTTACCATATCACCTTTTTTTACAGATACTTCAGATAGACTTTGATAAATACTAACATAACCATTATCATGTTTGATTTCTACAATCTTACCTAATGTGTCATCTTCTTTTACATCAGTTACACTACCATCTAATACACTTACAACATCAAAAACATTTTCACTAATGAAGTCTGTTCCTGAATTTTGTAAATAAGTGTTGTCATGATATATGATTGATTTTTCTTGTGTTGCGGCATCGGCTTTATAATCATAATAACTTTTTCCTACGGTTACTGTTTGATCTGTATAAGGACTAATCATTTTTTCTTTGGTGTTGATTACTGGTTCTGCTTCTTCTAATATTACATTGCTAACATAACTTAATACTTCATCTAGTGTATCTTCATTTGTTTGTTTTAAACTATTACTTAAGGCAGCTGTTCCAAAGATGATACTGGATATTGCTATTAAAAGTATGGATTGTAGTACATATGGTTTTAATTTTCTTCTTTTCATTTTTATTCACCTCATTATAAGTTTTAACCAAAAAAAAAGATTTATACTTCTTTTAAAAAATTTTTGATGAAGTAAATAAATCCATTAAAAAGTTTGTTACTAAATAAATTAGAGAAATACCTAATAAAAAATAAAATACTCTTGCTTGCATCACGTGATTTTTTTTAAATATTTGATTGATATTTACAGAGTCCATTGCCCATATGACTACAATTGTTACAAAGACATATAATACTAATTTCCCTAGCATTGTTCTTCCTCATATCTTGTGATTTTATCAATTCTTTTTTGATGTCTTTCTTCTTTAGAAAAAGGTGTATTAATAAAAGCATCAATTATTTTTAAGGCATCGTCTAGTGAGATATTGGCACTAAATGCTACGATGTTGGCATCATTATCATTTCTTGTTACTTTTGCTTCTTCTTCATTTGATACTTTGGCACAGCGAACATTTTTTACTTTATTACAGGCAATACTAATACCAATTCCTGATCCACAAATAGCAACACCAAAGTCTACATCTTTATCTTTTACTAAGTTTCCTAATTTAAAGGCAAAATCTGGATAATCTACAGATTCAGTAGAAGTTGTTCCACAATCTGTAATATCATATTTATTCATTAATCTATCGATAATTTGTTCTTTTAATATATATCCTCTATGATCACTGGCAATTCCTAATTTTATCATATTTTCCTCCTTATCTGTTTATAGTATAACATATTTTTTTCATTTAATAATATAGTATTTCAATATCAAAAGACAAAATAAAAACTGCGATTAAGCAGCTTTTTCTTCTTGTTTATCAAATCCATATTTTTTATTGAATCTATCAACACGACCAGCACGAGATGCTCTACTTTGTTTTCCAGTATAGAATGGATGACATTTTGAACATACTTCAACATTGATATGATCTTTTGTTGATTTACAAGTAAAAGTTTCTCCACATGCACAAGTTACTGTACAATCTTTTACTTCTGGATGAATTCCTT
>CAJLUG010000214.1 GCA_905209745.1 uncultured Mycoplasma sp. | reverse complement strand
TCTATTGGGATCTGTTAAGTGATTTGTCGTTAGTCCAGCAACCATATAACCATTTGTTTCAGCACCATAACGAATCGTTATTCCATACTGATTTTGTAGTGAATTACGAAGGGTGTTGTTGGTGTCTTGAATTGTTACTGGAGGAGAGTTATCACTTGCAGCTTCCTTAGTCGTTGGATTTATATTTTCTACAGGAGGAGTTTTTGTTTCTGGTGTTATCTCTTCTGTTTGAGAGGTGTTATTATTTGATGTTATATCTTCTCCTATAGGGGCATCTGTTGTTGTGATTGAGATATCTTGTTGAGATAATTCACCTATCATATGAGTCTTTGTTGTAAGATTTAGAGATTTTTCTTCATCTAAATGTAAACCTATTCCTGTTAATATTAATACAAGAGATAAGGCTAGTAATAATTTAGCAAATTTTATTTTCTTTTCTCTTATCATAGGTTATCCTACCCTTCTATCATATTGTATCAAATTTAAGTCGAAAAAAAAAGACCTCAGGTCTTATTTTACTAAATTAGGAACAGCCATTAACATTAATATAATTCCTACTACAATCAAGCTGATTCCAAGAGCGATTGTATTACTAATTCCATTTTCTTTTTTACGTTTTTCTTGTTCTTCTTTTACTAAAAGATAAAACTCTTCTAATTGATCTTGTTCTAATCCTATAATATTTAAACTGGTATTTTCTCCACCCATTAGTTTTAACATACTTTCTTTTTTTGCTGTTGGATAGATTTTATTAATTAATACTTTATATTTTCCAAGATATGTTTTTATTAATGGAATTATAATATGTTTTTTTACTTCTTCTAGTTCTGTAAATGATTGATAAATAATGATTGGTGTAGGATTATTTTGTTCTTGTCTTATAATTTTACTTTGACAAGTATTATTTTCAAAGTGAAATTCTATTAATAAGGAATCTTTTTCTTTGGTTTTGTCTAGATATTTTAATATTTTTCCATAGTATTCTTGGTACATTTTACTATCTTCTACTTCTAATACTTCAATATCGTCCATTGTCCCACTCCTTATTATGCACTTTTATATTTTTTATTTAACTCTTTGATTTCATCATATAACTCTTGTGCTTTCTCAGTTTCTCCTTCGTTGTAGTAAATATTGGCTTTTACTGTTAAGTCTTCTATTTTACGTTCTACATCATCTGGTATTTGTGGTGTTACTTCTTGTTTTACTACTTTGATTTCTTTTTTACTACTCTTTGGAAATACTCCTAAGTCAGCTAGAATATTTTCTTGTTCTTCTTTAGAGTTTTTTAAGTTTTGTAATTGATTTGGTCTTACCATAATGGCTTTGGATTCTTTTTTACTAGTTTTAATAAATTGTTTTGGTTGTTGTGGCAACTCTACTTCTTCTTGTTTCGTTACTTCTTGGTGGTCTTCTATTTGGTTATTTTCTGTTGCTTCTTCTTCGGTAATAACTTCTTTTTCTTCTGTTTTATTCACTTCATTATTTGTAGTTTCTTTTATTTCAATTTTCTTATTACTATCGATATTTTCTAGGGTATTTGTTACTTGATTAATTAAATTTACCCAATTGTTACGATCTTGGTCATTGTCTAGAGAAGTTAGAACATCATAAGCGATTGCTTTTAATTCT
>CAJLUG010000213.1 GCA_905209745.1 uncultured Mycoplasma sp. | reverse complement strand
TTTTTTCTTTTATGGTATAATAAATAAAGAAAGGATGAAGTAAAAATGGCAAAACTTGTACGTTTAAACGAAGAAAAATATGAAGAATTTGTAAAAAAACATAAGAAATCACATTTTTTGCAATCCTATAGTTGGGGACAACTATCTAAATTAAAAAAGCATTTAACACCTTACTATTTAGGTTTAATTGATGATAACAAAAATATATTAGCAGCAACTCTATTATTACAAAAACATCTACCATTAGGATATAGTTACTTCTATGCACCAAGAGGGTATGTCATAGATTTTACAGATAAAAAACTATTAAAAGACATGACAGAAGAAATGATAAAGTTTGCGAAAAGTAAAAAAGCAATCTTTATTAAAATAGACCCTGATATTATTTATAAAGAATATAATTATCAAAACGAAGAGGTATCTATACCATATGATGCCGAAGAAATCTATACCACTTTAACAACACTAGGTTATAAACATCTAGGATTTACCAAAAACTTTGAAACAAGTCAACCTAGATATACATTTAGAATAAACCTAGACCAAAGTCTAGAAGAAATAGAAGATCATTTTTCTAAAACGACAAAACAACGAATCGCTAAAGCCAAAAAACTAGGTACTTATGTAGAAATTGGTACAGAAAAAGATATCAAAGAATTCTATCACTTAATGATGTTAACAGAAACTAGAAAAGACTTTGTATCTTATAATGAAGACTATTATGAAACATTATACGACATCTTTAATGGTGGAAAAAATACCAAGGCAACACTTTTCTTAGGAAAAATTGATATGGATACAACAATTCAAAAACTAGAAGAAAACCTAAAGAAAATAAAAGATCAAATCTCTATATTACCAATCGACAATTTAAGTAAAAGCGCCAAAAACAAACTAAAAGAATTAACCAAACAACAAGAAAATGGCAAAAAAGAGATTGAAAAATATAAAGAGTATAAAGAAAAATATGGAAAAGTACTAACACTAAGTGCTCATATGATTATTGAATATTGTGATAAAGCTTGGGTATTATATGCTGGTAATCATAATATTTTAAGTGAAACCTATGTAAACTATTATACGTATGATGAACATATTAGATATTGTAAAGAAAGAGGTCTTAAAATATATGACCAATTTGGTACCGTTGGAGACCTATCAAAAGATAACCCAAGACTTGGTCTACACGAATTTAAAAAGAAATTTGGTGGTGACTACATTGAGTTCTTAGGAGAGTTTGACTACATTACGAATAGACCAATGTATTTCCTATTTACAAAATTAGTACCATTTTATAGAAATATGATAAAAAAGAAAAGTAAGAAGGAGTTAGAACATGAAGTTAGAAAGAATAAGTGAAGACGAATTTGAAGAATACGCTAAAAAAAATAGCGAAATCACGTTCTACCAAACAAAGTATTGGGCCAACCTAAAAAAGAAAAATAACTGGATACCACATTATGTAGGATTAAAAAAAGAAAACCAAATTTTAGCGGCTAGTCTAATTCTTTCCAAAGAAGTTCCCTTCATAAAGAAAAATATGTTCTATGCACCAAGAGGATTCTTAATTGATTATAAAGATAAAGACTTACTAAAAGAATTCACAACCCAAATAAAAGACTATGCCAAAAAAGA
>CAJLUG010000212.1 GCA_905209745.1 uncultured Mycoplasma sp. | reverse complement strand
TTTTGTAATAAAAGATACTAGAACCCAAGGAAAAAGAACTATGCTTTGGCATGGGTTTACTTCTAATCCCAAATCGGATTCAGAAAAATTCCTTTCAATTGTAAGATTGAATCTTTATCTAAAAAAGAATCTAAGACCTATTCTTGAAAGTTATTTGGAAGAACCCAATACTTGGTCTACTTGGCAAAGTATCTATTATGAAGCCAAGAAAATTCTTGATGACTTAATTGGTACTGCTATTACCGAATATACCTGGATGGGTGACCAAGATGCTCAATCATATGATGATTTGGTAGTAAATAATGAAGCTGATGTAAGACAGGGAAAATATCATATTATATTGAAATATAAAGAGATTGTTCCCTTGCAAGAAGTAACCATGGATATTGTAATTGATTCTGTATCAAAAGATGTAAACATATCAGCAGAGTAAATTTATTAAAGATATAAGATTATGCCAGCTCAAGTAAAAAATCCAAGAAAGAAATTTTTATGGTCCATAGAATTTCCTTCACATCCAATAAATGCTTATCTTTTTCAGAATGTAACTTTACCTGAGATTACAATAGAAGAAGTAGAGCATGGGGATGTAAACCGTTCAGTTAAAACTGGTGGTAGAGTTACAGTAGGTACCATGACTGCTCAGAAACTTGAAACTACTTCTGGTTCTGATACCTGGTTCTGGGATTGGTTATTCTCAGTTCAGGATATGATTAATGGTGGTGGTTTAACTCCTAGCCAATATTGGCAAACCGTAATTGTAAAAGAATTAGCAGAAGATGGAGTATCAGTTCTAAATAAATGGGTATTAACTGAAGTATGGCCCACTAGAGTAAATGGGCAAGAATTAGACCGTATGAGTTCTGATAATTCAATTGAAGAAATAGAGTTCTCAGTAGGTACTTGTGATAAATTATAATATTGCTTTTATGAAAAAAGGGGGGGCTCATATATTATTGGGTTCTCCCTTTGTTTTTTTTATAACCATTTAAACTCAACACAACATGGAAAAAGAAGAATTAACAGGTTACAATGTAACATTTACAGCACCCTCTGGATATGAATATACCATTAGGGAACAAAATGGAGCAGATGATGATATTTTATCAAACCCATCAGAAGCTTCAACATTAATAAATATTTCAAGATTTATAGCTGGTATAGTAATTGATACCAACTCTACAGCAAATAGAAAATTAACAGTAGAACAAGCTCATATGATGCCATCATTAGATAGATATGCAATCCTAATAAAATCCAGGATTTTATCTAATGGGGAAGACTTAGAGTTTGAATATGATTGGGGCCCTGATGGGGGTGGAAAAAGTACTTATTGCCAACCATTGGATGAATACCTATTTGATTATTCAAAGGAAATTGATGATGATACTTTGGCTAGTAAACCAAATGCTATAAAACCATATCCTTTAAAAGATAAAACTAAAGATATAGCTTTTTCATTATCATCTGGTAAAGAGGTTAAATTTGATTTATTAACTGGAGCTAGTGAATCTTATTTAGTTAATTTACCATTAGAACAAAGAACCCAAAATAAAGCTCTAGTAGCAAGGAATTTGTGCCTATTAGTAGATGGAAAATGGGAAAAAGTATCTTCTTTCCATTTATTCTCAATGAAGGATATGAGAGAGATAAGAACTAA
>CAJLUG010000211.1 GCA_905209745.1 uncultured Mycoplasma sp. | reverse complement strand
GAATATATCTCTTTATTAGACTTAGCCATATCATAATATTTCTTTAAATTATGATAATCTCTAGTATTTAATGGTTCTAATGCTTTTAAAGTATTTTCTATACTATCTTCAGGTAACGTCGTATCACTAATAATCTTCCAATCAAAATGATTAAAAAACTCTAATGTTAATTTTAAATCTAAAATACCAGCCTCTTGTAACTTTCTTGGTAACTCTTGATGATCTCTAGTATCACGAATCACTTCTTGTAATCTAGCAACCTTCTCATCAGTTAAATACTTATCCATACCAAGTTTGGCAAAAGACAAATAATGTCCACGTCTAGCATTTGGTATTTCTTTTCTCATATCTGTAATCACACTAGCATATAAGTTGTCAAGTGCAGGATTTACAAACTTAGGAGGTTGTTTCACACTATATACATCATAACGATTAGAATTAGCTTCTTCTCTCGTCGTAACCAAAAAGTCACGTGGATTTATAATAGACGTATTACGAATAAAATCAACAACATTTCCATCGTCTACATAACTAGAATTTAAAAAGTTTCTTTGATTAACAACTACATCACTTTCAGAAATATTATCTAAAATAACACTACTATGAGTTTTTATTGCATCTTTTAAAGTAACTTCTACATTCATAATACGATTACGATTTATAATTGGTAATACTAACATATACTCCACCTCGTGCGGCTATTATATCACAAAAACAAAAAAACGTCAAAGGAAACGTTCTGCCCAACGATAAAACCTGCATATTTACAGGTGGGTGTTCTTACGTTACCTTTAGGATCCCTACCTCCAAAGGAGAAGGTCTTCAACACCAGTAACTGATCAAAACTCCCTTATCGTCACTTTAGTCGGTTTTATATGAGAACAGATCTCGTATTCCCTTGACATCTTTAGTATACCATAAACAAAATATATTATACAAGACTCTTTACATAAATTTACTTAATCATACACCAACAATTGTGACAGTTCCAGTACGATTAGATTCACTTAGTCTTGCTTCTATCCAACTCTTTGCCGTAATATCTTTTACAACGATAGTAATTCCATTTGGTACTAATAAAAACATATCTTCATAATCCCTTGCATTAAAGGTTGCATTACGCATATCTAGATATGTTAGATTAGTACAAGAAGAAAACATCCAATATACTTGTCTTACATCCCTCATATCAAAACTACTTAAATCCAAACTAGTAAGACTACGACAATATTGAAACATACCATACATATTTATTACTTTTCTTGTATCAAAGTTACTTACATCTAGACTAGTAAGACTATTACAACCAAAAAACATACATTGCATTTCTCTTACTTTTTCGGTATCAAAGTTTCTCACATCTAAGCTTGTAAGAGTACTACAATCAGAAAACATCTCACTCATATCTGTTACTTGACTCGTATCAAAATGACTTACATCTAAGCTAGTAAGATTATTACAATCCCTAAACATAGATTGCATATTGGTTACCTCACTTGTATCAAAGTTACTTAAATTCACATTTTTTAATGAATAACAAGTCAAAAACATCCGGCTCATATTCGTTACCCTACTTGTATCTAAATAAGTTAAATCAATACTTTCTACATTTGAAAAATTATAAAATAAATAATAAGAATTAGAGTTTGCAATAATATTTCCTTGGGCTCCTATT
>CAJLUG010000210.1 GCA_905209745.1 uncultured Mycoplasma sp. | reverse complement strand
TAGAAAAATAAAAAATGGCATGAAACTAAAAAATACTTATCAAGTAAAAGACAAAGTAATATTTAAAACAAAAGATAAACTACTAGGTATTTACCAAAAAGATGGGGACATACTAAAAGTATGGAAGAACTTTAGATAGTTCTTTTTTCTTGACTGTAAAGTGTAAATTACAACCTAGGAAATAAAAACAAAGTATAGTATAATTAGAAAGGATAAGGAGGTGGCAAAATGCAAGAAATATTATTTCTATTAATTGGATTTGTAATTATATTAAAATCCAGTGATATTTTAGTTGACTGTGCCTCCTCCCTCGCATTACGTGCTCATGTACCAAAGATGTTAATTGCCTTAACCATAGTAGCATTTGGTACTTGTGCTCCAGAAGTTGCGATATCTTTTCAAAGTGTCAGTACCAATAATGGAACAGTAGCTTTCGCTAATGTCGTCGGTAGTTGTATCATTAATATCTTCTTAATTATTGGTCTAGCTGCCGTCGTAAGAGATATCAAAGTAAAACATGCAACCATCAAAAAAGAACTCCCCATATTATTAATCGTTACAACAGGATTCTGTGTACTAATGTTAGATAGTCTCTTTAATCCTCTAACACCAAATACCTTTTCTAGGGCAGATGGTATTATTCTAATATTACTATTCTGTATGTTTGTTGCATATATTATTCAGTTATCCAAAAGAAAAGATGAAGAAAAGGATAGAGAAGAACCCAAATATAAAAATCTATGGTTAATATTATTTTTATTAGTAGGATCGATTGCCTGTATTTCCTTAAGTAGTGAAATTATCGTAGACAATGCCATATCACTAGCAGAAAAACTACATGTTAGTGAAAAAATAATTACAATGGTCTTAGTAGTAATCGGTACTTCGCTACCAGAAATGTTTATGACAGTAACGAGTGCTAGAAAAAAAGAATTTGATATGGCAATAGGAAATATTATTGGTACCAATATCTTTAATATTTGTATCGTCTTAGGTTTACCAATTACCATCTATGGAGACTTAGTTCTAAAAAACTTTAACTTGACTGATATTGTAACCGTATTCTTATCAGCATTACTTTTATTTATCTTTGCAAAAAGTGAAAGAGTAGTCTCTAAAAAAGAAGGAATTGTCATGCTAACAATAGTAGTTGCATACTATATAACATTAATGTTAGGGTAGATAAAGTCAAATAAGTTTTAGAGAAGAAACTTTGTCAAAAATGTAATTTTATGTTATTATGAATGTGTCAAGGAAACTTGCATAAAATAAAAAAAGGGAACATTCAGTTTCGCTAAGTTGAATGCCTACCCGATTAAGTTGTAGACATTTAATTCATTGTTGATGAATTAAGTGTCATTTTTTTATTGCTAACACCAGTAAGGTAGAAAGAAACAAAATGATAGCGATGTATCGCAGAACTTTGATTACAAAGTTTCTTTTTTTCATCATTATCAAACCCCCTCTCTATAGAGATTAGAGGTAGACACTCAACAACTGATATTTCCTATAAGAAGTATACTATTAAATATAATCGAACAACTGTATATTTAGGAAAATATTTTAAAGTCAAAGTGATTAAATTAATAATCAGAACTTTATTATTATAAAATATATATATGGTACTGTATTGAAAGTAAGATAATTAGGTCTTGCACAAAATAAAAAAATATAGTATATTATATGTGCTACCAAGACACAGTTTAAAGAATTTCCG
>CAJLUG010000209.1 GCA_905209745.1 uncultured Mycoplasma sp. | reverse complement strand
TATGAAAAAAATAATTATTGGTATCATACATGGATATCAGAAAATACCTGGAAGATTTCATAATAGTTGTCGTTTTATTCCAAGTTGTTCCAACTACATGATTGAAGCAATTGAGATTCATGGGGTCTGTTATGGATTATATTTAGGAATAAAGCGAATACTACGATGTCATCCTTTTGGAAGTTATGGATATGACCCTGTACCAAAGAAAAGGAGAAAATAATGAAAAAGAAGTGTTTATTATTACTTTTATTATCTTTTGTGATATTATTTACAACAACAGGATGTAAACAAGATGAGATGGACGATATTAGAATTGCAGTTACGAATTATCCGAATGAGTATATTACTGAAAAGCTGTATGGAGATCACGCTACTGTTACTGCTATTTATCCAGATAGTGTTAATCCTAGTGAATATACGGTTAGTAAAAAACAAAAACAAGACTTTAGTAAATATGATTTGTTTATTTATAATGGACTTATTGAAAGAGAAAGTAACTTAGCTTTTGATTTACTTGATTTAAATCCTGATTTAAAAATTATCGATACGGCTTATGTCTTAGAAACAGATTATTCCCCTGAAGAGTTATGGTTAAATCCTTCTTCATTACTTATGATGGCACAAAATGTACGTATTGGTTTAGAAGAATATACTAGTAGTACTTATTTAATTAAGGATATTGATGAAGCATATGATAAGTTAAAAATAGAATTATCAGAACTTGATGCTGATTATCGTTTGGCAGTAGAAAATACGGAAAACAAAACCATCGTGGTTGCAAACTCTGCTTTAAAATATTTAGAAAAGTTTGGTCTTACTGTTATTTGTATCGATAATGATGCTACAGAAAAAACTATTAGTGATGCAGAAAAATTAATTAGTGATGGTGAGGTAAGTTACCTATTTAGTTTTAGTTCTGATACTTTAAATGATACTGCTAAAGAATTATTAGATGAATATTCTGATTTAAAAGAGCAAAAGTTACATAAGTTAGATGTATTAACAGATAGCGATAGAGATGAAAATAAAGACTATATCGATATCATGAATGAAAATTTAGAGTTATTAAGACAAGAATTATATCAATAAAAAAGAGGCTTACGATTAAGCCTTTTTTCTTTATTCGAAAAATAAACTATTTAAGATATTCATATCATCATTGATTAATTTTGTTAATACTTCGATATTAAACTCACTAAATTTTCTTTTTATGAGGTCTAATGGTAATAGAAATAATTCTATTCTATTGATTAATAAAGGTTCTACTTCTAAGTTTATCGTTTGTAGATACTTTAATACTTCGATGATGTTATCTTTTTTCGATAGATAATATAGTATACTTGATGGTTCTTCTTCTTTATTTATGATGTCAATTGTTTCTTTTGATATATTGTAGTCTAATAAAAAATCCATACATATTCTCCTTTAAGCAATTTTATTTTTTATACTTTCTACTAAATGATCATACTCTTCTTTGGTCATTTTTTTCTGATATGTAATTGAAAATAACAAAGCGTCTATATTATCTATATTGTTTTTCGTTAAGACGTCATAGATTCTTAATACCTTTAATTTTGATATTCTTAGGCCATCAATATTATATATTAGAGATTCTTCTCTATCGATAAATTGATTCATCTTTATAATATATTCTCTATTAAAGATTGTATCACTAATTTCTATATTTTTATTTTTATCTATGATTTCTTGATAGTGACTTATCCTTT
>CAJLUG010000208.1 GCA_905209745.1 uncultured Mycoplasma sp. | reverse complement strand
CAGAGACTTCTTTCGTATCTAATGATTTAGATGATACAGTTTCATCTATTGATCATTCAGCTGTAGCATTAGATGATTTTATGCATCCAATATTAAATATTGAAGAAATTATTAAAGTACGTGTTAATAATGCTTTGGCTCTTGCAAATAAAAAGATTTTAAATGAAGAGATTCATAATTTAAATATTCTTAATGATTATACTTTTGATCAAAAAATTGGTTATTTGGTGTGTGAAATTTTGAATTCTAAATTTAGAGTGGCAAGTGAAGATATTATTGTAATTAGTTATGAATATGATTCTATCGTTAAACAGAATTTATTACATTTAGAACAGATGGAAGAGGTTTATTACGAACTTACTCATTCTAAAAAAGAGTTTGCGATTATTAGTGATGAAGAGTGGAATAGGGTGAAAACAGAATATATTACGAAGTTAAAGTCTGGGAATCATTATGAAGTTTTAGAAGAGCCTACAAAAGAGTTTAAAAAAGAAGAGGAAGATGATATAATATTAAGTGATACCACATCACTATTTGGTGATATTGTGGAAATTGATTAAAAGGAGAATGAATATGAATATACAAGCTATGATGAGACAAGCACAAAATTTACAAAAAGAAATGATGAAAGCAAAGGACGAAATCGATGCTACTGAATTTGTGGGAGAAAGTTCTTTAGTTAAAGTTACTGTTAAGGGAACAAAAGAGGTTGTTAAGGTAGAAATCGATAAGTCTAATTCTCTTGACTCTGATGATTTAGAGATGTTAGAAGATATGATTCAGGTTGCGGTTAATGATGCTAATAAAAAAGTTGATGAAATGACAGAAAAGAAAATGGGAAAATTTGGTAATTCTATACCAGGATTATTTTAAAGTAAGTTATGTATCCTGAGAGTATTAAAAATTTAATTGAATCTTTTAAATATTTACCAGGTATTGGGGAAAAAACTGCGGAACGTTTGGCTTTTTCTATTTTAGATTTAGAAGAAGAACAAATAGAGCTTTTTTCTGATAGTCTTTTATCTGTCAAAAAAAATATTCATCCTTGTCCTATTTGTAATACTTTAACAGATCAAGAAAAGTGTTTTGTTTGCTCTGATATTAATCGAGATACAGATACTTTATGTGTAGTAGATGATGTTAAAAGTGTTTTCTTATTTGAAAAATTAGGGATGTTTCATGGGATGTACCATGTATTGGATGGATTGATTTCTCCTTTGGATGGAGTAAATCCTGAAGATATAGGTTTAGATAAGTTGATTGATCGTATTAAAAATGAAAAATTTAAAGAAGTTATCTTTGCTTTTCGACCTAGTATTGAGGGGGAAACAACTTCTTTATACATAAAAAGAGTATTAGAGGGTATGGGAGTTGTTGTTACGCGTATTGCAAATGGAGTTCCTATGGGAGCTGATATGGAGTATGTGGATAGTTTAACTCTTGAAAGAGCTTTAAATGATAGGAAAGAGATAGAATAAAAATTATTGATTTTCATATTTTAGAATAAAAAGGAGAAAAAATATGAAAAAAATAATGAATGTTTTGAAAAAAGTTGTTATTAGTGGTTTTCTTTTGTATGGATATAATTTAATAGCAGTAAATTTTAATATGACTTTACCTATTAATTTTATTACTTTGTTTGCGGTATTTTTTTTAGGTACACCAGCGATGGTTGCTTTAATACTTTTTAAGATTCTATTTTTATAAGTGGTGATAATGTGAATGAGTTAACTAATG
>CAJLUG010000207.1 GCA_905209745.1 uncultured Mycoplasma sp. | reverse complement strand
AATTAAAATTAAAGAGCAGATTGCTTATTTATCTGGTAATACAAAACTCTATGATACTTTGACTTGTTATGAATTGTTAAAGATGTGTTGTGATATTTATCGTGTAGAAAAAGATAAACAAGATAAGCAAATTGAAGAAGTTAGTAAAGTTTTGAAAATGGATGGATTTTTGCATAATAAAATTGCAAATTTATCTACTGGACAAACACAGAAAGTAAATATTGCCAGATGTTTGGTGCACGATCCTAAATATTATATTTTGGATGAAGCAACGACAGGATTAGATATTATTTCTAGTCAGATTATTCTAGACTTTATCAAGAGTGAAAGAAAGAAAAATAAAACTATTTTATATTCTACACATTATATGGAAGAAGCAGAAAATATTTGTGATAGAGTGATTATGATTAATAAGGGAAAAGTAATTAAGGCAGGAACACCTGATGAGATTAAGAAAGATACGAAGACTACAAATTTACGTGATGCTTTCTTTGCTTTGATAGGAGGTAGTCTAGATGAAGAGTAATTTATGGAATATTTTAAAGAAGGAATTAAGAGAATTATTTCGTGACAAAAAGTCACTTTCTATGATGTTGGTGATTCCTATTTTTATTCCCTTATTGGTAATAGGAATGTCTGCTTTGTTTGAATCTCAAGTAAATGTTGATACAAATGAATATAATAAGATAGGATTTAGTTATTCATTATCTGATGTAGAAAGTAAACTGGCAAAAGAGATGGATATTGATGTTACAACAGGAGAGGAAAAGGCTTTAAAAGAGCAATACGAAGAAGGTAATATTGATTTATATATTACTAAAAAAGATAATCACTATACCATTCATAGTGATGGATCTGACTCTAGTTCATATGCTTCTACTTTAATGGAGACTTATTTTAATAGTTATAAGGAAATCTTGCGGCAACAAACACTACTACAAAATAATATTGATGCTGATAAAGTGTTAAATGTTATTACTGTAGAGGAAGAAGTTGTAGAAGAAGATAATTTCTTTGCAAGTTATATTAAAAATTATGCATTTTTATTTATTTTGATGGCAATTACGGTATCTGCAACATATCCTGCAACAGATACAACGGCTGGAGAAAGAGAACGAGGAACGTTAGAGACACTACTTACTTTCCCAATTCGAAGTAGAGATATTATTGTTGGAAAGTTTTTAGGAGTAACGTTATCTTCTATCATTACAGGAATACTTAGTTTGGCTTTAGCGATTATTTCTCTATTCTTCACTAAAGATATGTTTACGATCTATGAAGGAGTAGATGTTATGTATTCTTTTAGTAGTATTCTTTATGCGATTGTTGTGATTGTTACTTATTCTTTCTTTATTAGTGGATTATGTATCGCAATTGCATCTACTTCAAAAACATTTAAAGAAGCGCAGAGTGCACTTACTCCATTAACTTTTATTTCATTATTTCCAGGAATGATTGCTTTCATGATAGGAATCACAACAACACCGTTAATCGCTATCGTACCATTCTTAAACTTCACAACGATATTTACAGATATTACGGCTGGAAATATCAATATTTTACATATTATATTAATGATGGTATCAACAATTGTTTATATTAGTATTGTGTTATACTGCATCATTAAGCAATATAAATCTGAAAAAGTGTTATTTGCTAAATAAGAAGAGTTTTCTTCTTATTTTTTATGTATTAGGAATTTGCTTTGTAAAAATATTTTAAAAACATATTGACATACGAACAAT
>CAJLUG010000206.1 GCA_905209745.1 uncultured Mycoplasma sp. | reverse complement strand
ATAAAGTAACTACCTTTATGAAAGTAATTATACAAGAAAAAAAGATTAGTTCTTGTCGAAATATAAGCAAAATAAAAGCAATCAGTAATTGATTGCTTTTTGTGACTTTATATCATATTTTTTCTTAAATAAGTATCAACACTCTTATCAATATAGACATCTATTTGACACTTATCTACCATCTTAATAAAACCTAGACCAGAAATAACTAAGTCTTCTCCATATTTAACAGTATAACTAGTCTTATTTAAATCCTTTAACTCATCATGGTTACTAGCATTTAATAATCTCTTAACTTTTAAATTATTAGAAATATATAACGTAAAACTATTTCTTTCTCCATCTACATAATCAACTCTTAAAAAATCCTCAATAATAATAGATTGATTCTTTCTAATTTGATAAGTCTTAGGTTTAATCTCTTTAACTGGAGAAATCTTTTTTACCATAGAAGGTTCTACAACATTTAAAAGTGAACCAACTTCTATTAATCCTGGAGTATCAATTAAAGTTAAATAGTCATTAATTTCTATAGTAATGGTACTTAAAGTAGTAGAAGGTAAAGGTGACATTGTTAATTCCTGTGTCTTATCAGAATAATTTTTAATTAACTTATTAATTAAACTACTTTTACCAGCATTCGTATGTCCTACTGCATAAACATTTTTACTAGTTTGATAATACTTAATTCTTTTAAGTAAATAATCAATATTGTAATTCTTATTAACACTAACAACAATAATCTCTTCAAAACCTAAATCCAAGTTCTTAAAATATTCAATTAACTTCTCTTCTTTTACAGACTTAGGTAAAATATCCTTCTTATTTAATACCAAAATCATCTTATTAGGAATAAGTTTTCTAATACTTTCCATATCCTTATCTACATTTAATAAATCTGTAATATATAAAACCAAATCCTTAGTCTTACCAACACTTTCTAAAATAGATAAGTAATCTTCATTAGATTTCGCAACCATTTGATATTCCCCATAATTTTTCATACGAAAACATCTCTGACAAATATCATTTTCTAAACTAGTGGTATAACCTTCTTGTAAAATGTTTTCATCTTGTAAAACAACACCACAACCTAAACATTTTTTTTCACTAGTCATAATAACTACCTCTCTTAAAATCTCCACGTTTTTCATATCTTCTAATAATCTTATCTTCAAAATAACGATTTAATCCTGTTATCTTTAAATCTTTCTTACCTAAAGGATCTACTAAAATAGTCATAATTTTAAATCTCTTACCAGAAAGCACATCAGTAACAATCTGATCTCCAATCATAACCATTTCTTTTTTCTTTAAGTTATACTGTTTTCTAATCTTTTTAAGACCTCTAGTAGATGGCTTCATACAAAAAGAAACACCACCTACTCCTAAATCCTCCATATAAGGTTTAATACGATTCATTGTATTATTAGAAGCAATAAAGATTAAAAAATCATTCTGCAAACTTTTTAATAACTTTTTTGTATTTCTAGGACATCTCTCATGATCAAGTAATCCTAACGTATTATCTAAATCAAAAACAAGACAACGGATACCCATTTCTTTTAATTTTTGATAATCAATATCGAAAATATTTTTTTTATACATCGTTGGTTTAAATATTCCCATAACATACCACCTACTAAGTATTATACACGATAATTATAAATTCGTCTAATTATTTACCCTTTGTCTTACCATATGTGTATAAGGAGTAATCTTTTCAAAACGATATCCATGTTCTTTTCCATAACGAATAATATCTCTAAGTGC
>CAJLUG010000205.1 GCA_905209745.1 uncultured Mycoplasma sp. | reverse complement strand
GTATAATGATAATAACTGCCTCTAAGACCATTCCTAAAAACATTCCTAAGTATCCATAATTAGAAATCAAAGAAAAAACAAAATCTCCCAAGCCCATCACCTAATAAAGTATATGAAAAAAGAATTAGTTTTTTTCTAATTCTTCAATATATTGATATAAAGTTGCATATTTTTTTAAAGGCAAGGAATCTAATTCACTACTATGACTTTCCATCACTGCTCCATGAAAGGCATCTATCATCTCTAAGTCATTAATACTATCACCAATTACATATAAATCATCCCGAGAACAATCTGCATGTACTAATACTTTTTCTAGTGCCAATTTTTTATTAACCGAAGAATCAATAATATTTACATGTTCTCTACTAATATATGAATAAACATCAATATCTTTTAATTCTAACAACATCTCTTCTACCAAAGCATGATCTGTAATTTCTACAACAACTTTTACACAGTCATCCATATTTTCTGTTTGATTATACCCATCATCTAAGTAATAGGAAAAAGGATATTTTTTTATAACTTCTAAAACTTTATTTATTTTTTCACGTGCTAAATACACAGTAGAAAAACAATAATCATTATAGTCGAATATTTTAGCCCCGTCTTGGCATATTAAATAATGATATGGAATTTGATACTTTTCTAACAAGACTTTAATACTAGAATAATTTCTCCCAGTAACAATACAAAACAAATTCCCACATCTCATAAAATGACGAATCGCATCAACATTCTTAGAAACAACATCTACTTCGTCTACATACAAAGTTAAATCAAAATCACTCGCAAGTATTTTCATAATACCACCTATATTTATTATATAAAATAGAAAAAAATAAAAAAAGTATTGACAATAAGTAGATATTTGATATAATTGTAAATGTCAACTTTATTAAATGACTGAACTTCGTCTCTAGTTTGGAAGACTGAAGTTCATACAAAGTCTAGTATGCGGATGTAGTTTAATGGTAGAACTTCAGCCTTCCAAGCTGACTACGGGAGTTCGATTCTCCTCATCCGCTCCATGAGTAAATACAAGAATTAGTCATTGACTAGTTCTTTTTTTTATACCTCCCGTAGGCCAGCTTGTCATCTTTCCTATATAAAATCAAAATAATATAATTTTAAAAATATTTACTTACGATTACGATAAAAAGCCATAACTTCAATAATATTATCTGCTAAAGAATACCATTTTACTTGAACTTGATTTCTACCAAATTCATATTTTGGATTAAAATTAAGGTTACGAGCCATTGGTTGTAATGTTAACAGTGATATATGTAATGCTGTTACTTCATCTTTTAAATGCTTTCGCATCATAAAATAAATTTCTTCTTTAGTAATCCAAAGAAAATCTTCAACAACGCCATAAATAAGAGCATCCACTTCATATTCAGCTTTATTTCCCTGTAACACAAAACGATTAACAAATCTATTTATATATTTTTCATCATTAAAAACTTTATTCATCTCATCAATTTCACTTTGGTGTTCTTCTCTATAAACAGAACTAGAAATGCGTTTCTCACCAATCCCATTTATCGTACCATCAGCATACTGATAATATAAAAATTTCCTAATAATTTCTTCCTCAATACCAATTTCTCTAAAAAAAGTAATCAATGTATTGATAGACTCAACATGAACTGAGTTTTTAATCCCCTTCTTAATACTAATTCCCCTAACATAACCATTAATCTTAATATAAATATCTGCCTTCCGTTTAGATTTATTAACCCAACACTCTATATAATCATTAAAATCC
>CAJLUG010000204.1 GCA_905209745.1 uncultured Mycoplasma sp. | reverse complement strand
TGTAAAGTAACACTAACAGAAAAAGAAATCGATAAATTTATCAAGAAAAAGAAAATCTATTATGAAGATGCCTTACTATTTTCTTATATCAAAGGCCTATTAGATGGTTTCCCTTATGAACAACAAATAAGACAAGTAGTAATCGATGAAGCGCAAGATTATAATAAACTACAATATATCATTATCTCTAAAATATTCGCAAGAGCAGACTTCACCATCTTAGGAGATAAAAATCAAAACATTAACCCTTATTATCAATATACTTCTCTAGCAGAACTAAAACCCATCTTTAAAAATGAAAGTAAGTACTTAGAATTATTAAAGACCTATCGTTCCTCGAAAGAAATCGTTGAATACACGAATAAAATACTAAACTTAAACCATGTAAATGCCATTCGTCACGATACTCATAAACCAATTATCTTTAGACGTCACTTAGAAAACTTAAAAGATGAACTACTATCTGATATCAAAACATTATCAAGTACTTATTCTAGTGTCGCCATCATTACCAAAGATGATAGAGAAGCTAAAAAGATTTATTCTTTAATAAAGAAAGAAGTAAACGTATCTTATATTGGACTAGATACCAAAAACTTTAAACGAGACTTAATTGTTGTCCCAGCCTATCTTGCGAAAGGTTTAGAGTTTGATAGTGTGATATTATATAATGATAGAAAAAACTCTTATAAAAAAAATGAACGTAATTTATTATATGTTGCTTGTACAAGAGCCCAACATGAACTATATATTTATAACTAATAACTATATTTATAAATAAAAACATGATATGATAGAAAAGGATAATAAAAAGAGGCGAGAAACATGTTAAAAGAAGTATTGACAAGTTTACAAGAAAAATATACAAAAGTAAAAGAAAATCAAGAAAGATATCAAACCCTACTAGCAAAAGTAAATATTTTGCCACCATTTTATCCTTTTACTAGTATTGCTAAAACTAAAAAAGATCTAACGATAAGTCCTAAATCTCTTTTAGATATGTGCCCCGACTTAAACGAAGCGGATGCCATAATAATTAGAGGTCTAATACCAATCGATGAAATATGTCTCTCTTGTCTTCACACAACAGAAGTAAAGACCAATATCAAGTTTTATTTTGTCGCAACAACAAAATATTTATGGTTAATTAAAAAAGATGGTTATCTAAAATATGAATATCAAAATATTACAGTAGAAGAAGTAAAAAAAGGTCTAATGAGTGAAGTAATAGTATTAGGAAATATGCTCTTTACAGTAGACGGATTAAAAGATAATCTATCTAAATTTATTATGTTATTTTACCCTGAAGAAAGAACAAAAGTAATAGAGGAAGCATTACAAATATTTCATGGTAGTACTCCAAAGATATTCTATTTAAATGATAATAAAACAGGAATAAGTATCGATAAGAACTATGAAATTATCTTTCATAGTAAAGAATTTCATTATAAATACAGAATAGAAGATATTAAAAACTATGAATTACTGTTAGATGATATGGTCGTAAGAGAAAGAAAAAGTAATAGAAGGTCTCGTCTTACTTCAAATAAAAGTAATTGTTATCAAATGATACTTCGTATCACGACAACTGACCAAATATTAATACTTCCCATATTAGAAAAACAAGCATTTACAAATATCTACTCCCAAACGAGTGAAGTATTTATCAAAAATAAAGCTTTCGCAGATAAAGTAATTGATCTCTTAGACGAGTTAGATGAAAAACACTTAAATCATGAAATAGAACAAAAAAATTAAGTAAACTTAATTCGCCTTGGTCGTTACCTCCCAAGTTTCCCGCTTCACA
>CAJLUG010000203.1 GCA_905209745.1 uncultured Mycoplasma sp. | reverse complement strand
GAAGTAGTAAAACGAATTCTAGGAATTCCCATTTTCGCAACATCTTCTAATAAATCTGCCATCGTGTAATCATCATAAATATCTTTACCATAAGCATTAACATTTTGTCCAAGTAATGTAACCTCTTTATATCCATCATCAACTAATTGCCCTATTTCTGCTAACACATCTTCTTTTAAACGACTTCTCTCACGTCCTCTAGTATATGGAACTATACAATACGTACAAAACTTATTACATCCATAAATAATATTAACATATGCTTTATAATCATTAACACGAAGTACAGGAAGACCTTCTATTAAGTCCCCCTCTCGAGAATATACTTCAATCTGTTGTTTATTCTCTTCGATTGCTTTATCAATAATTTCAGGTAATTGATATAAATTATGAGTACCAAGAACAAAGTTTACCCATTTATAATTTGTTAAAATATCTTCCACAACACTCGCTTCTTGTGCCATACATCCACAAACACCAACAATCAAGTCACGCTTTTCTTGTTTTAAATGTTTAAGTCTACCTAACATACCAAATGCTTTATTATGAGCATTTTCACGAATAGAACAAGTATTTAATAGTACTAAATCGGCCATCATATAATTATCTACTTTCTTAAACCCTAAAAAAGTAAGTAATGCTTCAATATTTTCACTATCATGTTCATTCATCTGACAACCATAAGTCTTTAAGAAAAAAGTCTTTCCCTGATACTTGTCTTTAACATCATTATTCTCTACAAATTTTACTCTCTTATAAGAACGAGGATCTCTAGTTCTAGCCTCTTTATAATCAGGTAAATGCATAATACCACCTCAAATACAACATAGATTATATAACAAAGACAACAAAATTACAACAAAGAAAAAACATAAAGCATCATACTTTATGTCTTAATTAAACAACTACTTCATGTAAAGATTCATTAATCATATGATCTAATAAGGAAAACTTATTATCCATCAAATCATGTTTAATCACTTCAATGTTATTTAGTATCTTATCTAATAATTTATCCATACTAGGTATAAGACCATCTTTCTTTTCTAAACTAGTAAGTATCATATCTAAATTCGTTAATTTTGAATACTTACCATAAGTACTATTCTTAATACATAATTGATATAAATGTTTAAAAGATAAAACATCAATATTATTAAAACGTTTCTCTTCTAAAATCTTTAATGCTGGAAAGACAGACTGATTATCAATTGCTTTATCTAAAACAGTCTCCCCATTTTTATTTTTAATATTTAGTAAATATTTTTTATTCTTTGTTAGCTGTTCTAATATCTTAATAGCAGAAGGAGATCTATCCTTCATAAGTAAATGTCCTATCGTATTACCATCTAAATTCTGATGATTAGGATTCCAACTTCTCTTTCTAATATACTTTAAAACTAAATCATACTGTTTTGCTTTCAGTAATCTACTAACAACATCATTACCAGCTTGATCACATGTATTAATACTTATTTTATTGTTAGATATAATTTCATCAACTACATCATAGAACCCTTCCTTCATTAATTCAAATATCAGGGACGGTTCTTCCTCACAAGCACTAATTGCTTGTTTCTCATCATAAAACATATATAACACCTCTTTGTTTATGTGACAGTTATATATTTTATCAGACTTATTTTTCTTTGTCAAACGCTTCACCCACCCTTCACCTATATTATTAGGAAAAAGATGGCTTATTATACAAAAAGAAGATCTATTTCTAAATCTCCCTAGGCACTAGCGATGGTGACTGTTCCTGCAATATTTTCATCCCCAATAATAATATATCCGAAGATAAAAT
>CAJLUG010000202.1 GCA_905209745.1 uncultured Mycoplasma sp. | reverse complement strand
GAAACATCTCTTATGTTGAAAGAGTTATATACCCACTATAATATTGATTATCAAACCTACGATAATACATATCATAATATCGATAAAGATAACTATTTAGAACATCTACCATACCCTCTAAAATTATCTTATACAAGTTTAAATACTTATAATGAATGTAAATTTAAATATTACTTAACATATGTCTTAAAACTAAATCCTTATGAAGATACATTCCCAGCTTTTATTGGTTCCTTGTACCACAAGATCTTACAACTTTATAAAAATAAAAACTTTAACTTCGAAGAAGAATATCTAAAATACTTAGAAAAAAGAGAACTATCTCTAAAAGAAAAAGTACTTCTAGTAAGATTAAAAAAAGAATTACTAGACCTTTTAGAAGAGGAAAAGAAGCAAGATGAAAAGATAGGCTATCAAGAAGAATTACACGAACAAAAACTAGAAGTACCTCTAAGACATGATATTGAAGTAATATTTACAGGAACCGTAGATAAAATCTTATATTATAAGAAAATAGAAGATACGTATTTCGCAATCATTGATTATAAAACAGGAAATGTCGATACCAAATTAGAAAAGATGAAATATGGCTTATCGATGCAGTTACCAATCTATTTATTTTTAATTAACTATTCGAAAGTATTTAGAAACCCAATATTTACGGGAATCTATTATCAAAACATTTTATTTAACTATCCAACATTCGATAAAAAGCCACTAGAAGAGTTAAAAAAAGACCGGCTAAAACTACAAGGCTATACAACAGATAATATTGATATTTTAGAAAAATTCGATAAGACCTATGAAAATAGTGAAGTAATAAAGAGTATGAAATTTACTGAAAAAGGTTTTTATCACTACAGTAAAGTATTAAGTGAGGAAGAAGTCTATGCTATTTTAAAATATACGAAAACAAAAATAGACAAAGTAACAGAAGAAATACTAGACCGAGACTTTACAATTAATCCTAAAGTCTATGACAAAGCAAATTTATCTTGTGAATATTGTAAGTTTAAAGATATTTGTTATAAGACCGAAAAAGATATAAACTATTTAGACAAAGTAGAAGACTTATCCTTCTTAGAAAGTGAGGTGTAAGAATGCCAACTTGGACCAAAGAACAAAGGCAAGCAATCGATGAAGAAGGCAAAAACATCATTGTATCAGCAGGAGCAGGATCAGGAAAAACGGCAGTACTATCAGAACGTGTCCTAAGAAAACTAAAAAATGGTACCCATATTGATGAACTTTTAGTCCTAACTTTCACCAATGCTGCTGCCAAAGAAATGAAAGAGCGTATTAGAAAGAAAATCAGAAAGACCCCAGGATTAGAAAAAGAATTAGAAAAAATCGATGGTGCATATATCACCACGTTTGACTCCTTTGCCTTATCTATCGTAAAAAAATATCACACCGTCTTAAACTGCACCAATAACATCAAAATAACAGATGACGTCGTAATTAACATAAAAAAAGAAAAGATTCTAGATCAAATACTAGAAGAAAAATACTTACTCCAAGATATGCGTTTTACCAAACTAATTCATGATTTTTGTTATAAAGATGATAAAGAATTAAAAAAAGCACTCTTAGATATTTATCAAAAAATAGAATTAAAATATGATAAAGAAGACTATCTAAATAACTATATCAAAAACTATAAAGAATCATTTGATGATATTACCAAGAAGTATGTAAAGATGATAGAAAATAAACTAGAAGAAATAAAAGATAAACTACAGGAGATGTCTTTATATTTTGATTCCAAATATATGGAAAAAGTAGAAGAATATCTAAGTCCTTTACTAACGAAAAATACTTACACGGAACAAAAAAGAGCACTAGACCAACTATCTAGATTT
>CAJLUG010000201.1 GCA_905209745.1 uncultured Mycoplasma sp. | reverse complement strand
TTGGAAATGGTATTCCTAAGTCACTTTCTAGTTCCTTAAAAATGTTTTTTAAAGACGGTGGTTTTAATACTTCGTTACTTACTGAAAAAGATAGTCCTTCCGCCTGATTTGGTCCATGATAAGGATCTTGTCCCAATATTACAACCTTTACATTGTCAAAATCTGTATAGCGAAAAGCATTAAATACTTCACTTTGTTTTGGATATACTGTTTTGGTTTTATATTCTTGTTTCACAAAATCCATTAAGTTTCTAAAATATTCTTTTTGATACTCCTCTTTTAAAAGTTTATCCCAATTATTTCCGATCATATTTGCTCCTTTTATTTATGATAACTTTCATTATTTATAATTTTAAATGCTCTATATATTTGTTCTAACAATAATACTCTAAATAGTTGATGAGGAAAAGTCATTTTGGAAAAAGAAAGATGTAGTTTTGCTCTTTCTTTTATACTTCGGTCTATTCCATAACTTCCACCTATAATAAACGTAATATTACTGTTAATCATTTGAATATCTTCTATTTTCTTTGAAAATTCTTCTGAAGTAAATTGCTTACCTTCAATTTCTAAAGTAATTATATAGTCTTTTTCAGAGATATGTTTTTTTATTTTTTCTCCTTCTTTTTCCATGGCTTGCATCGGTGGTAATAGACCTTCGTCTTTTACTTCAATCAGTTCTAGTTCTGTATATTTTCTTAATCTTTTTTGATATTCTTCTATTGCATCTTTTAAGTATTTTTCTTTTAATGCTCCTACCGTAATTATTTTTATCATACTACACCTCTATCATTGGACTTCCTTCTTTTTGTCTTGCGATTAAGATTTTAATCGAAGTTTCTCCTAATTCTTCTGTTATTGCCTCTAAGGCTTTTTCTTCAGTATTATTTTTTTCACTTAGATGGGCTAATATTATGTACTGGGTATTTTTTCCTATTATCTTTTTTAGATATTTGGCCGTTGTTTTATTTGATAAGTGGCCTTTATCACTAATTACTCTTTCTTTTAAAAACCTAGGATATGGTCCATCCATTAACATAATTTCATCATGATTGGCTTCTATCATATAGATATCTTTTTCGGTCATTTTGGCAAGATATTTTCTATTGATATAGCCTGTATCAGTTACATATACTAGTGACTTATCTTTATATGTAATAATATATCCTACTGAACAGATTGTGTCGTGCGATGTATGAATTAACTCTATTTCTATATCTTCTATATTAAATTTATCATCAATAAATTCACAACGATATTCTGGTACAATATCTTTTAATTCTACATACATTTTTTTAGGTATATAAATTGGTAATGTTGTATGCTTTATGATTGCTTGTAATCCACTAATGTGATCTTTATGACTATGTGTAATTAATAATCCATTAAATTGTTCAAAAGAAAGGGAATTTTCTTCTAAACTCTTTTTTAGAGTTAAGTAGGAAATCCCCATATCTATTATTATATTGGTATTATCACATAATACTATTGTACAATTTCCTTTTGAACCGCTAGCTATTGACTTGACTTTCATTTTAGTAGAAGCTCATTGCGTTTAGAGCTCTTCCTCCACGATATGGATATCCTCTCCAGATAGAGAAATGTAAGTGAACTCCTGTTGCAGCTCCTGTTCTACCCATACTTCCAATTACTTGTCCTTTTACTACATAGTCTCCAACTCTTACTCTTCTTGATCCTGTAACCATATGAGCATACATTGAATAGTAACCATTATGGTGATCAATTGTAACGAATTCTCCGTTATCATATTTATATCCTGATTGAACTACTGTTCCAGATTGAGCAGCAAAGATATTTGATCCATATCCACATCCAGCGATATCAGTTCCATCGTGTAATACTCCCCAACGATAACCGAAGCC
>CAJLUG010000200.1 GCA_905209745.1 uncultured Mycoplasma sp. | reverse complement strand
CATTAGGTTATGGAGGACATAGTAGTTACATCTTGAAACGAATAAAAAGAGGGTACTTATTCGCCTTTGACCAAGATAGTGAAGCAATTCGGCATAGTACTGATCGCTTAACTGCGATTGGTACTAACTTCACTATTATCAAAAGTAACTTTGTTAATTTAAAAGAAGAATTAAATAGTCGTGATGTAGAAGAAGTAGATGCAATACTTTTTGATTTAGGTGTCTCATCCCCACAATTAGATGAGAAAAAAAGAGGTTTTTCTTATCATGAAGACGCCAAATTAGATATGCGTATGGATCAAGAAAGTACTTTAACTGCATACGACGTAGTAAACAAATATTCCAAAGAAAAACTACAAGAAATATTCTATAAGTATGGAGAGGATAAATTTTCTAAAAATATTGCGAAAAAGATTGTAGAATATAGAGAACAAAAACCAATAGAAACAACACTAGAATTAGTAGACATAATTAAAAGTGCTGTCCCTATGAAATATCGTAAAGATAAACATCCAGCAAGACAAATCTTTCAAGCAATTAGAATAGAAGTAAATCATGAATTAGATGTCTTAGAACCTGCTCTAGAACAAGCTTTATCATTAGTAAAAGTAGGAGGTAGAGTAGCAGTAATTACCTTCCATTCTCTAGAAGATAGAATAGTAAAAAGATATTTTAAAGAAAAAACTAAAATAGATGATAAGGTAAAAGGACTACCTAATATACCAGAACAATATTTACCTAATTATCGATTAGTTGTAAATAAAGCAATTCTTCCAAGTAAAGAAGAATTAGAAAAAAATAACCGTGCTAGAAGTGCCAAACTAAGAGTAATAGAAAGAATAAAATAAAGGAGATTGTTATGAGAAAAGTAAAAAAACGTCTTAAAATGTCTAGATTTGAAAAATTAATTTATACACTAGCATTATTCTTGTTAGTAATATCTCCAGTATCGATTGTTTTTTCTAAAGCAACACTTGCTAATATTAATTATGAAGTAGAAAAACAAAAACAAAAAATAGAAGAACAAGAAAAGACAAATGAAAGTTTGGCCATGACAATAGATGAACTAGCATCGCTTACAAAGATTCAAGAAGTTGCAGAAGAACAAGGATTAAGTTATAATAATAATAACATAAAGACTGTAACAGAAGATGAGTAGGGTGTGATTGAATGAAAAAAACAAAAAAGAGAAAGAAAAATAATATCAAGTATTCCAAGATAGTAATTTTTGCTTCTCTTTTTTTGTTTGCATGTATGATTGGAAGAGTAATTCAATTAGGTCTTTCTTCTGAAGTAGATGGTGTAAACCTAAAAAAACTGGCAAGTAGTAGAACCACTAAAAGAGAAGTATTATCTGCAGAACGTGGTAGTATTTATACAACAGATGGAGAAGTACTTGCACAAAATGTAGCCTCATATAAACTAATTGCTTACTTAGATTCAAAAAGAACAACCAAAAAAGATGATCCACAACATGTCGTAGATAAAGAAAAAACAGCGAAGGCACTTGCTCCTATTCTTGGAATGACAGAAGAAGAAGTCCTAGGCTATCTGCAAAAAGAAAATGTTTACCAGACAGAATTTGGTAGTAAAGGAAAAGGCCTAACAGAAATTGTAAAAAATCAAATAGAAGCCTTAGATTTACCAGGAATAGACTTTGTAGAAAGTTTTAAAAGATATTATCCAAAAGGAGATTTTGCATCATACACCGTTGGTTATGCCAAAGAAACAACAGATGAAGAAACAGGAGAAACTACCATATCAGGAGAAATGGGAATTGAAGAATATTATGATAATATCTTAAAAGGAGAAGATGGTTACGTAGAATATCAAAAAGACTTACAAGGATATAAAATAGCTGATACTCCAGAAATTAGAGAAGAAGCAACCCAAGGAAAAGATATTTATTTAACCATAGACTCAACCATT
>CAJLUG010000199.1 GCA_905209745.1 uncultured Mycoplasma sp. | reverse complement strand
TAAACAATGAAGCATAATTATTTATTAGAACATGAAAATAGTTATGATATTGAGTTAGAAATTAAGCGTATTATCGAAAGAGAAAAGTTTCAAGAAGTAGAGGTTCATACGTATGATATGAGAGAAGTTTCTTTAGGGGATGCTTTAGAGGATTTGGATACTTATGGACTTTTCTCTTCTAAAAAAGTAATTGTGATAGAGAATTTGGACGTTCTTTTATTTGATGAAAATAAGGATGCTTGTAATCACTTGATTAAGTATTTAGATAATCCAAAAGATGATCAGTTACTATTTATTACTGCGAAAAAGTTAAATCGTACGAGAAAGTTTACGAAAGAGTTATTAAAAAAGATTGAAGTCGTTACTATTACTTTTGATCCTATTTCTTATATCAAGAAGGAGTTAGAAGGATATCAATATGAGTCTTCGGTTCCTTTTAAGATTTCTGAGTTTTGTTTGGGGGATTTGGGTTCTATTCATCAAGAGTGTTCTAAACTTAAATTATATCGTATGGATAGTAAAAAAATACTTGTATCTGATGTCTTGGAGTTGGTTGTTAAAAGATTGGGAGACTCTAAAGATAGCACTTTTCAATTTGTTAGACTTCTTGCTGCTAAACAGAAAAAAGAAGCTTTAGAAAAGTATCAAGAGTTGTTAACATATGGAATTGATGCCATTTCTT
The DNA here is from genome assembly GCA_905209745.1 of uncultured Mycoplasma sp. GTDB lineage: Bacteria > Bacillota_I > Bacilli_A > RF39 > UBA660 > Faecimonas. The sequence goes on along the minus strand of CAJLUG010000199.1, from coordinate 1,251 downwards.
TAGTTGGATTACTTTCTAGTCAGTTTCTAATTATGTATCAAGTAAAAGTATTAGAGAAAAGAGGGTATGGTAAAAATCAAATTGCTGATCTTTTAGGAGAAAAACCATATCGTGTACAAAAGACGATGGAAGTTACTTCTCGTTATACGAACTCGGAATTATTAACTATTATAAAGAAGCTTGCAGATATCGATTTAAAGCTTAAGAGTAGTGATGTTGATGGAAATTTCTTAATACAATTGTTTATTATGGAAAACACATAAAAACCAAGGATTATTTATTCCTTGGTTTTTTCATCTCTTTCTTTGTAATAATATTTTTAATTATTTCAGGATAAAACTCTTTTAGGGTTTTATATTTATCTCTACTGTTTTCATAAGTAATTAGGCTATCAATAATCGTATCTATATATATAAAGCCTAAGTCTTTTTCTTGTTCTATTCTTTTCGTATACCAATCATCATCTTTATGTTTTAGTTTTATAAATCTAGCTTCTATTCCTCTTATAATGTGTTCATTTATAATTTCTGTATCATAAGGATAAGCCATCTTCTTCATCGTATCTCTGATATCATCAAATAGATTTGTTTTCTCTGTTAAGATTTTATATTCTTCTGTTATAGGATTTACATACCCATGACTAAATTCATGTAGAGGATTTTGAATGATATATTTTTCTTTCTTGGTACTATCGTATAGTTTTTCTTTTTTCATCTCTTTATATATAGGAAAACAACTGATGATCTTATCCTCTAAGTTGCAGCAATATCCTCCATCGGTTGTAAAAGGGGTTAAATTAATAATCAATTCTTTTTCATTTAAATAGCCATAATAGTTTTTGAAAAATTCAGTAATATTATATTTTTTAAAGGCACCTGATATATTATTTAGCATCTTTTCATATAGTTCTAAATTACTTTGATAATATTTTTTAAAATTAATTTTTTTAGCGAAGTCATTTAATTCCGTAATAAAATCATATACTTTACTATCTTTATTCAATCTATCATTAAAAATATAGTTATCTAGTTTGTCTACTTTTAGATTATTATTTAATTGTAGAAATAAAGTAAAAGGGGCATCATAATTAAAGGAATGTTTTTCTACTAATTCATCAAAATCTTTTATTACTTTATCCTCTTTATATTGATGAAATTCTTTTATAATATTATCTACATAGAATTTGTTTTCATAATTATTGAAAAGAAAGGGATATTTCTCTTTATAATTTCCAATTATCATAATTATTCC
>CAJLUG010000198.1 GCA_905209745.1 uncultured Mycoplasma sp. | reverse complement strand
TGATACTTATCAAATTGTAGATTATATTGATAATGAAAATTTTTACTTAGAAAGTATTAATGATATAAATGTAACTACTGGAAAAGTAGCACTAACAGAAGAAAATGGAAAACAGAAGATAACTTGGACTCTAGATAGTTTAGCTTCCGGAAGAGAAGCAAACCTTACGATGAAGTTAAAATTAAAAGATGAGTTGGTTGGTCAAGGAGGAATCTATCCTACCAATGAAAGTACAGAAGTGATTTCAAAAATTGAAGAACAAGAAGAAGATGTGTCTACTACCAATACACCAATTCTTTCTGATAACTATAAAGTAATTTATGATGGCAATGCCCCTGATGGAAGTACTGTTACTAATATTCCAGGAGCTTATAATTATTCTGTATTCAGTACAATAGAAATTAGTAATCAAGTACCTAGTTGCCCTGGGTATGAATTCAAAGGATGGGATATCACAACAAATGGTGTAACAAGAGTAAGTGAAGATTATTTTATCATGCCAGAGAGTGATGTCATCATAAAAGCAGAATGGAGTAAAGTAGGTATTACCAAATCAATGAATGGAACTGTCAATAATATGGGAGATCCTATTATGAAAAGATATATGCTTACTTCTAATACAGATTATCATAGTAGTACTTATAAAAGTAAAATAACATCTATTGTAACAAAAGATAATATGGAGATACCTTCTACAGCAATAGAATCGTGGGATGTAAGTGAAGCAGGAGACGGAAGCATAATTGCTTATATCGAAGATGATGGAAGAGGAATAGGTACCTATAAAGTAACAATAGGAGCACAAGGAAATATTATAGCAAATCCTAATTCTAGTTATTTATTTTATGATTTTGAAAATGTCGAAAGTGTTGACTTAACATATTTAGACACTAGTCAAGTAACAGATATGAATTCTATGTTTGTGAGATGTAGCAGTCTTACAAGTTTAGATTTAAGTAATTTTGATACGAGTCAAGTAGAAGATATGGGGTATATGTTTTATTACTGTTTCAGTTTAACGGATTTAAATGTAAGCAGTTTCAATACGATTAAGGTAACATCCATGTCTAATATGTTTTATAATTGTAGCAGTATGATAAATTTAGATTTAGGTAATTTTAATACAAGCAAAGTTAAAAATATGAGTTATATGTTTGCAAGTTGTAGAAGTTTAACGGATTTAGATTTAAGTAGTATTGATACTCATCAAGTAACAAATATGAGTTTTATGTTTTCAAACTGCGAAAGTCTTACCAGTCTCGATTTAAGTAGTTTTGACACCTCAAAAGTAACAGATATGGAAAGAATGTTTTCATATTGTGAAAAATTAGTAAGTCTTGATTTAACAATCTTTAATACAAGTCAAGTAACGGATATGAATTATATGTTTTATAATAGTAGCTGCTTAACCAGTATAAATTTAAGTAGCTTTAATACAAGTCAAGTAACAAATATGAGTTCTATGTTTTCTGATTGTAGCAGTCTAATCAGTTTAGATGTAAGTAACTTCAATACAAGTCAAGTAACAGGTATGAGTTATATGTTTTATGAATGCAGCAGTCTTACCAGTTTAAATGTAAGTAGTTTTGATACGAGTCAAGTAACAAATATGTCTCATATGTTTTCTTACTGTACCAATCTTACAACATTGGATTTAAGCAATTTTGATACAAGCCAAGTAACAGATATGAGTAGTATGTTTTCCATTGGTCTAGACCAAAATGATGGTGTGCATGATAAATTATCTACTATAATATTTGGGGTAAATTGGGACACAAGTCAAGTAACAGATATGAGTGGAATGTTTTGGGGACGTGATGCTCTAACATCTTTAGATTTGAGTGGATTTGACACAAGACAAGTAACGGATATGAGTGGAATGTTTGCTGGCTTAAAATTAATAAATACTCTTGATTTGAGTGGATTTGACACAAGTCAAGTAAC
>CAJLUG010000197.1 GCA_905209745.1 uncultured Mycoplasma sp. | reverse complement strand
AAGTAAAGGTAAAAATACCAGAAAAAACTGCCCCCGCACCTCCACCGAAAGAAAAGACTTATCGAAAAGAAGCCAAAGATCCTAACAGTGTAATTGGTCGAGGAATCAAAGAACAACCTATAAAAATAAAGACCTTACTAGGAGAAGATAATAATGTCGTAGTAGAAGGATATGTCTTTGGAACAGATTATTTTGAGTCTAGTAAGACAGATTTTAAGATTATTACCTTAAAAATTACAGACTATTCCGATAGTATTTATTGTAAAGTTTTTGTAAGAGATAATGAAGAATATAAAAGACTATGTAAAGAATTAAAGACAGGTTCCTGGTTTAAAATTAGAGGATACACGAAAGAAGATCAATTTGCTAAAGAATTAGTATTAAATGCTAGAGATATTATAAAAGTAGATAAAAAAGAAGCAGAAATCATAGATACTGCCGAAGAAAAGAGAGTAGAATTACATACTCATACGAAAATGAGTCAAATGGATGGTGTCGTAGATGATGAGGCCTTATTAAAACAAGCCATTAAATGGGGACACAAAGCCATTGCCATCACTGACCATAATGGAGTACAAGCTTTTCCTCATGTCTTTAACTTTGTGACGAGCCACAACAAAAAACTAAAAGAAGGAGAAGAGCCATTTAAAGCCATCTATGGTGCAGAATTAACTTTAATTGATGACACCGTAAACATTGTCACAAGACCCAACAAAGAAGTAATGTTAGACCAAACTTATGTAGTCTTCGACTTTGAAACAACCGGATTTAATGCCGGTGGTGCTGACTCCATCATTGAAATTGGTGCCGTAAAAATAAAAGATGGCGAAATATTAGAAAAATACGATGAATTAATTAATCCAGGAAGACCTCTTCCTCAAAAGATTGTAGATATTACCAATATTACAGATGAAATGTTACAAGATAAAGATAATGAAGAAAATGCGACAAAAAGATTTATTGCTTGGTTTGGCGACTGTCCTATGGTTGCTCATAATGCCAAATTCGATGTCTCCTTCCTAGAGATGGCCTATAAAAAATATAATCTTGGAACATTCAAGAATCCTGTAATTGATACTTTAGAATTATCGAGAACCATGGATAATACTTATGCTAGACACTCTCTATCAGCCTTAGTAAAAAGATACGATGTTCCATGGGATGAAAGTGCTCACCATCGTGGAGATTATGATGCCGAAGGAACAGCATTAGTATTTCATAAAATGTTAAAGAAATTATCCAATCGTAATATAGAGACAATGGACCAATTAGATAACTTAGTTAGTAAAGAGGAAATCCATAAATATGGACGTAGTTTCCATGTCAATTTATTAGTAAAAAATAAAACTGGTCTAAAGAACCTATTTAAAATCATCTCTTTAGCTAACACAACCTATCTATATAAGACCCCTAGAATATTACGTAGTGAAATAGAAGCTCATAGAGAAGGACTATTAGTAGGATCTGGCTGCTACGAAAGTGAAGTGTTTACACTAGCCAAATCTAAAAGTGATGATGAATTATCTAATATCATTAGATTCTATGACTATGTAGAAGTACAACCATTAGAGTGTTACAATCATCTGATCCAAACAGGAGAATTTGCAACCGAAGTAGAACTAGCTTCCCACTTAGAAAAAATTATTAGAGTAACAGAAGAAGCAGGTAAAATTATAGTCGCAACCGGAGATGTTCATCACTTAAAAAGAGATGATAAAATCTATCGTGAAATTATCGTCAATCAAAAAGTACCAGGAGGAGGACGTCACCCTCTAGCAAGACATAACATCAAAGAAATTCCATCCAACCATTTTAGAACAACAGATGAAATGTTAGAAGACTTTAACTTCCTACCCAAAGATTTAGCTTATAAAATCGTAGTAGAAAACACCAATAAAATTGCCGATATGGTAGAAATTGTCGAAGTAATTATCGATACAGGAGGA
>CAJLUG010000196.1 GCA_905209745.1 uncultured Mycoplasma sp. | reverse complement strand
AATCCACCAGAACCTCTGGTTCCCCAAGTTTCAGATATCTCATTATAAAGTTGTTGTGGTATTTCTTCTAATTCAGTCAAGAAAATGGGCACATGGATAAATTGAATCAATTTCTTACCTTCTATTGCTGATACTTCTATGATATTCAATTTTACTATCTCCCTACCAGAATTGAATACACCCAAATGGACTTCTCCAGTATAAGGTGAATCAACTATCTCTGCAGTATAAAGTAAACCCTCCTTAGTTGCTATACCAGATTTATTAGCTGCCATTAGCATAGAATTTTCAGGTTGGATTAAAACCTTGATACCAGAGGGGATTAATATTCTAGATTGAGGCATCATCCATATTTCATGGTTATTTTCCTTGATAATAAGTTCATGCCTATTAAAAGCTGACTTATTCACTTGTATATTGAAGATATCATCATAAGTTAAATAAGGTACATAGAAATCAACCCCAGCATCAGTATGATGAGCTCTATTTGGGGATTTTACATTTCTTACCTTTGTGAATCTCAGAGTTGGTTCCATAGTTTTTTAATTTGTTAGTTTTCTATAAAGCATTCTAGTTTGTTTGAGACTAAGTTCATATTTAGCTTGTAGCTTTTGTATAATAGTTTTTTTATCCTCTCCTTTTCTTTTCAAAGCTCTAATTGTTTTCTTTACTGCCTTTTCATCAACCAAGATTTCTAAATCCTTGAATTGGTTTTCTTCTTCTAATTGCTTTCTAGTTTTACCCATTAAGTTAGCAAACTTCAAGCAACATAATTCTGAATCACCACATTGTTTACATTCTTCAGTTGATAAATCATAACCCTTCCCAAAACAGGGGTCTCCGTTACTGCCAATAGAATTAATATCTATCGGTTTTAATATATCTTCTTCTTTCATGATAAATAAGTTTGATTATTAATAGGTTTCAGTATCTATATGAGGTATATTTATACAATCTCTAGAATCTATGATTGCTAAGTCAATGAGACTTCTTAATTTCATTAGTTCTGATTTATCAACTAAACCTTGATATAAGATTATATTTGAATAATCATCTATGAATTTTACTTGGTACCTATTACCTGATAATTTGTTTATTGTTATCTTATTCATAATGGTTTTATTATTAATGCCATAATACCTAAGGATTAAAGATTAATATTTTATCTTAGTTATCCTAATCCTAATTTTCTAAGATTGTAATTATCCTAATCAATTGAATTAGATTAATTGAATTTCCTTAATTTAAATCTTCCTCTCTCTCGTTCGGAAGAAAAAAGTCATTTACCAATTAGTAAGGTATACTATATCTCTTTGACTTAACTAGGATTACCTTTAATTTTTCTTTTTGGTAATATACTTTCCTATGATTACCATGTCTTTTTAAATACTGACCTGGAAAAATAAAATCATCTAAGTAGGTTTTATTTTTACCTTGGTATTTCCTAACTAATCGGCCTAATATTTGGATTGATTTTTCTCTGGAGTCCGTTGAGGCAATGTTTTGTAAATATTGCAACCTTGGGAAATTCTGGCCTCTTGATATTATTAGGGTAGATATTAAAATATCAATTTCACCATCTCGGAACCTTTGTAAAATTTTATCCCTATTTTTAGTTTGATGATGGACATATTCTATTTTCCAACCATAATTGCCTTTTATATTTTGCTCTCTATAATATTCATATAACTTTTCACAATGGTCAATGAATTTACATACAATAATCATTGGGAACCTATTATAGGTAGCATTAAATAAAGTTCTAGTAAAAGATAACTTGTAAGCTCCTATATTATTAATAATAATATTTCTATATTCTTCTGGGTAGTCTAGAGGACCCTTTACACCCGTATAATTTTTAAATTGAGCAGGAATCATTTTAACTATTACCCTAGTGGCATTACCCGAAGAAATTTGTTCATGTAACCTAACCTCATCTACCTTATCACCTATA
>CAJLUG010000195.1 GCA_905209745.1 uncultured Mycoplasma sp. | reverse complement strand
CTTCTGAAAAACGTTTTACCTGATCAAGCGTCAAGAAATGCTTATCATTAGTTTTTATTTCCGAAAAAGAAAGATTTCCGCCCTGTATCATATGACTCTTGATATCAATATTTCCTTCTCCACCAACGACAACACCAGAAAGAGAAGATAATAAATTAACAAATACTAAATTGGTAGGATCGATACCAAAGTAATCACCAGAATCACAAAATACCGTAATTGCATGATTCCCACATAAAGAAGCAATCTTCTTATCTAAAAAAGATTTATGAACATTTTTTTCTACATACTCTCTATCAATATTAGGTAAATATTCTGACTTCACCTGATCAAGATAACAAGAAACATAAGAACTCTTTATCCCCATCTCTTGTAATACCCTAGAAGAGATATCCACTATATTTAAACAAACTCCACTACCTTGTAATACACTTGCCCCATAAATAGGACGAATATTGACACTATCATCTACAGAATATGAAAACTTCCCATCCCGAGATAAATAACCATTCCATAATAAATATTCAAAAATAACACTAGCGCGGTAAGGATCCTCTACTCCTAAACCCAAAATAAGATCAGCCGTTCTCTTCACTACATTAGAATAAGCTTGGTAATAATCCTTATTAACAATACCTTCTTCTTCTCTTTTAGAAAAATAAGAAAATATATCAGAAAACAAACTAACATAAGAAACATTATCAATAGATCCTTCTTGTCCCTTATATTCAAGAATAGCTTTATAATCATATAAATCCATACCGTTCCCCTCCATATGTATATATCATAATAAATAGAAATAAATTGTCAAGAAAAAAATAGATATCAAATGATACCTATCCCTCATATAAACCATGAATCTTTTCACGATCTTGATCAGAAATATCTTGTAATTTCCATTCACCATCTTCTTTAGTTAAATAAAAAGTAATAGTATAAGTAGTAGTATCTGTAACACTCTCTAACTCTTTTAATTTATAATCAATAAAAGCTGCACTCTCTTTAATCACTTCTTCTGCCCCTTCTACTGCATCTTCTACTACATTATTATTATCACTCTGTTCTTCTTGGTTTTCTTTTTCTATCTCATCCTTATGTTCTTCATAATATTCTTTTGCTTCATTAATCTTCGTAGCATAATCTAATACTTCAATTTCTACATCGACAGTAGCGCTATCTCCTTCTATATTCTCTTCTTCAATCTTATAAGATAAATTTTGATATTGTTTTTCCATCAAAGCACGATACTCATCCTTTTGCTCATCACTCATCGTTGTATCGTCACTAATAACTTGATCCAGTTGTGTTAATACATCACTATCCATAGATTGATATTTTCCTAAAAATTCTTCTACTCTCTCAGTAGGAGTATTTGCTGTATTCGTACATCCAACAATAAAAACAAAAGCGAGTAGTAAACCAAGACCTAACTGAAAATATTTCTTCATATTCTTCCCTCCTAGTAATAGAATGGGCAAAAACCAAAAGAATATACATTAAATTTTTGAAAATAAAACTGCACTAGCATTATCTCTTCCCCGAATTGGTACTACATAACGATCATAACTACCTTCACGTAATTTTAAAGGAACAAATAAATGCTGTTCTACATAAACTGCTTCATGAACAATCGCATCTACAAGTAAAGAACTTGGTCTAGAACGAAACATACTCTGTAACTTAGAATCTGTAATCAAATCTGTAACACCATCACTAACTAGTAATAAACTCTCATAAGACTCATTTGGATAAATATAAACATGTGGTCTACAAGAACCAAGTGAAAGTCCAACACAATTATTAATAATATTACTACTAGAAAAATATCTTAAATCTTCTTTTTCTACTTGATGATATTTATAGTATAACCAAACATCACTATCATCTTCCGTCATTTGTTTTAATTCTTGATTTTTATAAAAATAACATCTCGAATCTCCCAAATGAACAAGAATCGTATCCTCTAAC
>CAJLUG010000194.1 GCA_905209745.1 uncultured Mycoplasma sp. | reverse complement strand
TGTTCTAATTTATCCATCTCTTCCTACCTCCCTAAATATCCAAATTCTGTACATAGACAGCATTTTCTTCTATAAATTCTCTTCTAGGAGCCACTTCTTCTCCCATTAGCTTAGAAAACGTCTCATCAGCAGCCATTGTATCTTCAACAGTAATCTGACGTAACACACGTTTTTCAATATCCATAGTAGTTTCATTTAACTCTTCAGCATCCATTTCTCCTAAACCTTTCATACGCATAATATCGTATTTCGTATTAGGAGAAAGCGTTGCCAAATACTCATCACGTTCTTGTTCATTAAGTACATATTTAATATTTTTACCATGTTTAATAACAAATAATGGTGGTTGAGCAGCATATACATGTCCCGCTTCAACAATTGGTCTAAAGAAACGATAGAATAATGTAAGTAATAATACACGAATATGAGAACCATCTACATCGGCATCAGTCATAATAATAATTTTATCGTATCTTAACTTACTTAAATCAAAATCGTCTCCTATTCCAGTTCCAAAAGCTGTAATAATAGTACGTATTTCTTCATTAGCAAGAGCCCTATCAAGTCTAGCTTTCTCAACATTTAAAATCTTTCCACGTAAAGGTAAAATTGCTTGTCTCATACTATCTCTACCCTTAATAGCAGAACCACCTGCCGAATCTCCCTCGACTAAGAAAATCTCACACTCGGAAGGATCTTTACTCTTACAATCTGAAAGTTTTCCATAGAAATTAGTAATATCTAAATCCCCTTTTCTACGAGTCAACTCTCTAGCTCTTTTAGCAGCAACCCTTGCACGAGAAGCTGTCATACTCTTTTCAATAATAATCTTAGCTTGATCTGGATTTTCCATTAAAAATCTTTCAAAAGCTTTAGAAAAAATACGATCAGCAATTCCTCTACACTCACTATTACCAAGTTTTGTCTTAGTTTGTCCCTCAAATTGTGGATTAGGATGTTTAATAGAAACAATCATCGTAAGACCTTCTTTAACATCCTCTCCAGTCAAAGAATCATCATTATTCTTAAGTAATCCATTACTAGTTGCATACTTATTTAAAATACGAGTTAACGCACGTCTAACACCATCTTCATGCGTACCACCTTCTGGTGTATTAATATTATTAACAAAGGAATAAATACTAGAATTATAGCTCTCATTATATTGTAAAGCAACCTCTAAAGAAATATCATTTTCTAATCCTGTACAATCAATAATAGTTTCATGAATTGGCTTTTTATCTTTATTTAACATCGCTACATACTCACTAATTCCACCCTCATAACAGAATGTATCAGTTTTATCATCCTCACGTAAATCATAAAGACTAATTCTAAGTCCCCTATTCAAAAAAGCAAGTTCACGAAGTCTTGTTTTTAATATTTCATAATCAAAAACTGTCGTCTCTTCAAAAATATCTGGATCAGGTTTAAAAGTAACTGTAGTACCAGTACGATCATCATCACAATTACCAATAATCTTTAAATCTTCCTCAGGATGACCACCATCTTTATAACGTTGATAATAAACATTACCATTCTTATAAACCCTTACTTCCATCCATTCAGATAAAGCATTAACAACACTAGCACCAACTCCGTGAAGTCCACCAGATACTTTATATCCTCCTCCACCAAATTTTCCACCAGCATGTAATACCGTATAAACAGTTTCTACTGTACTCTTACCAGTCTTAGGATGAATTTCTACAGGAACTCCACGACCATTATCTTTAACCGTAATAGTGTTTTCCTTCCCTACTTCTACTTCAATATGAGTACAAAACCCTGCCAATGCTTCATCAATAGCATTATCTACAATCTCCCATACTAAATGATGAAGCCCTCTAGCACTAGTAGTACCAATATACATACCAGGTCTTTTTCTTACTGCTTCTAATCCTTCTAATACTTGTATTGACGAAGAATCATATTCTTTTTCTACTTTTTCTTCATTCATATTCTTACCTACTTTC
>CAJLUG010000193.1 GCA_905209745.1 uncultured Mycoplasma sp. | reverse complement strand
AAAGTTATTCTTATATAGATGATGATAAATACTGTCATATCTCATTAGATGCTTATGACTACACTACTCTATATAACAATGCTGAAGAATATTTAAAAGATAGTATATATCGTAGTGAAACAGATACCGTAAGTGAAGTAGAAACACTTCTTTTAAATGGTACAGAATGGAAAACAATGTCAGTAACTAGTGAATACGAAGTAGAAAACTACTACACTTATAAGGATGGAAATACCTATTATAAAATAAAAACCTCAGATGATATCGATAAACCTTGTCAAGAAGACTACCAAAAAATATTAAATTCCATTACAGAAAAAGAATGATGAAATTCGTTCTTTTTTTATTTTCCACTGCATAAAGTTAACTATATAAGGAGAATGTGTATGGATAAACAAGAAATTATTAAAAATATTGCCCAAAGAAGTGGCGGAGATATTTATCTAGGTGTAGTCGGTGCCGTAAGAACAGGAAAATCAACATTTATTAAACGAATGGTAGAAACTTTAATTGTACCAAATATAGAAAATGAATACGAAAGAAAAAGAGCCCTAGATGAAATTCCTCAAAGTGCTGCTGGTAAAACAATTATGACAACGGAACCTAAATTCGTACCAAACAATGCCGCAACAATTAAAATAGATGAAGTAAATTGTAATATCCGCTTAATTGACTGTGTAGGATACATGATTGATAAAGCCATTGGCGCAACCGATGAAAATGGTCCAAGAATGGTAAAAACTCCTTGGTACACAGAAGAAATACCATTTATAGAAGCTGCAGAAATAGGTACCGAAAAAGTAATTAAAGATCATTCGACAATTGGTATCGTAATCACAACCGATGGCTCTATTGGAGAATTTAATAGAAATGATTACTTAGAAGCAGAAACTAGAGTCATAGAAGAATTAAAAAGTATAGGAAAACCATTCATAGTGATATTAAATTCTACACATCCTACACTACCAGAAACACAAAAAATTAGAGAACAACTACAAGAAGAACATGATATTCCTGTACTTGCCATCAATATTGAAGCAATGAACGAAAAAGACATGTATGATATTCTAAGAGAAGCACTATATGAATTCCCAGTATTAGAAATTAAAGTAAACATGCCAGAATGGATTACAATACTAAATCCCGATCACCCAGTAAAACAAACCTACATTAATACAATAAAAGAAAGTATTGTAGAAATAGACAAACTAAAAGACATAGAAAATATAACTGCTCACTTCTTAACCAATGAAATGATAGAAAAAGCCTACCTATCAGAAGTAGATCCCGCAACAGGTATTATTACAATCACTTTAACTGCCCCTGCAGACCTATACAACAAAACACTAACAGATATTATTAAGATTGATGTAAAAAATAAAGCCGACCTACTTGCTCTATTTCAAGAATTTAATACCGCAAAAAAAGAATACGATCAAATAAAATACGCACTAAAAATGGTAAAACAAACAGGATATGGTGTCGCAACACCATCGATAGAAGATATGAAATTAGATAAACCAGAAATCGTAAAACAAGGACCAAGATATGGTGTAAAATTAAAAGCCGTTGCTCCATCAATTCATATGATACGTGTAGATGTAGAATCAACCTTCGAACCTATCATTGGCAGTGAAGTACAAAGTAAAGAATTAATCGACTACTTAACCAAAGATAAAGACAAAAATCCAAATGATATTTGGAAAAGTGAAATATTCGGTCGCAGTCTAGATTCCATCGTTCAAGAAGGAATCCAAGCCAAAATCAACATGATGCCAGATAACATCAGACTAAAACTACAAACCACCCTAACCAAAGTAGTAAACAAAGGCTCAAACAACATGATTGCTATCGTAATATAAAAGGATATCTCAAACACCAAGAGATATCCTTTATTTTGTCTATAAAACGACATTTATTTATCTTTTTCTTAATTATAATTACAATCATAAAGGTGGATACTTTATGATGCATAAAAAACTAGTATTTTCTATCTTT
>CAJLUG010000192.1 GCA_905209745.1 uncultured Mycoplasma sp. | reverse complement strand
CATACTTCTTCTCATGCAGCAGGTATTGTGATGTGTCAGAAGGATTTAGATGAAGTATTACCATTAACTGTTAGTGAAGGGATGTATTTAACTAGTTACTCTATGGAGTATTTAGAAGAGTTAGGTCTTTTAAAGATGGACTTTTTGGGACTTAAGAATTTAACGATTATTCATAATATATTGACAGATATAGAAAATACATTGGGAGAAAAAGTAGATTTTAATAAGATTCCATTAAATGATAAGGATGCTCTACATATTTTTGAAACTGCCAATACTAGTGGTATTTTTCAATTTGAATCTACTGGTATGAGGAACTTTTTACGTAATTTAAGACCAAATACTTTTGAAGATATTTTTGCAGCGATTGCTTTATTTCGTCCAGGACCTGCAGTTAATATTGATTCTTATGTAAGAAGAAAACATGGAGAGGAAAAGATTACTTATTTGGATCCATGTTTAGAACCTATTTTAAAAAATACTTATGGTATTATTATTTATCAGGAACAGATTATGCAAGTTGCGAGTCGATTTGCGGGATATAGTTTGGGAGAAGCAGATATTTTACGACGTGCTATGAGTAAGAAAAAGCTTGATTTATTAAAGAATGAAGAAGAAAAGTTTATACGTAAGAGTTTAGAGAGAGGACATAGTTATGAAGTATCTAAGAAGATTTTTGACTTAATCTTAAACTTTGCAGGATATGGATTTAATCGATCACACTCTGTTGCTTATTCATTGATTGCTTATAAGATGGCTTATTTAAAGAGTCATTATCAGACAATATTTTTTGCTAATCTACTTACCAATGTCATTGGAAGTGAAGCTAAAACTCATGAATATATTATGGAAGCAAGAGCAAATGGATTAGAAATTCTTAAACCATCTATTAATTTTAGTGATATTCGTTATTATGTACGTGATGGGAAAATTATTTATCCATTTTCTAATATTAAATCGATTGGTGTTGTTGTTGCGAAAAGTATTATGAAGGCAAGAGAAGAGGGAGAGTTCGTTAGTATTTATGATGCTTTTAGTAGATTATATATTGCAGGTGTTGGTAAAAAAAATTTAGAAACATTAATTTATGCAGATGTTTTTCATGAGTTTTCTTATAATATCGCAACACTTATTTATAACTTAGATAGTTTATTTAATTATGCAGAACTTACAAAAGATATTGATCCTAGTTTAGTTATGTTACCAGATATAGAAGAGAAGAATGAATTTCCTTTGGAAGTTTTATTAGAAAAAGAAAAACAAGTATTTGGTTTTTATTTATCTAGTCATCCTACTACTATGTATAAAGCAATTTATCCTAATACGATTTCTTTAAATGACATACCTAACTATTTTAATAAAAAGGTTGATAGTTTAATATTAGTTGATAAAATAAAAATAATTAAAACCAAAAAAGGCGATGAGATGGCTTTTATTACGGGTAGTGATGAAACTTTTAGTATGGACTTTACTTTATTTCCGAAAGTGTATCGTCTATATACTATTTATTACTTATTTCTGGTAGGGTAGAAAAAAGACTTGACCAATATCAAGTGATTGTTGATAAAATAACAATATTAAATAAAAAGGAGGAAGATGAATGAAAAAGAAAATAAAAAAAGCGCTTAGTAATAAAGAGTATATTTACAGTATTGCATGTTTTTTATTAATTATTGATCAACTTGTTAAAGTACTTATTAAATCTCGTATGTCTATTATGGATGAAGTTGTTGTAATTCCTAAGTTTTTCTCTATCTATTATATAGAAAATAGTGGGGCTGCTTTTAGTTTGTTTAGTGGTTCTACTTGGATGTTAATTATTATGAGTATTTTGATTCTTGGTTTTCTACATTATTATGTAGTAACAGAAGAGAAGATGACTAAGTGGAGAATTTTTTCTTTAGGAATTATTATTGGTGGCGTTGTTGGTAACTTAGTGGATAGATTATTATATGGTGGGGTTGTTGATTATTTATCTTTTGAATTTTTTGGTTATAGTTTTCCAGTATTTAATATTG
>CAJLUG010000191.1 GCA_905209745.1 uncultured Mycoplasma sp. | reverse complement strand
AAATTACTAAGTACTTCTTTTAATAAATAGATATCAGAAAACTCTTCTTTATGTTGTGCTAAAAAAAAGCGTCCAAAATGACTCGTAACATAATTAGCCGCAACATCTCCATAATTCATTCCACCCATACCATCACAGACAACAAGTAATTTAATTCTATCGTCTTCTGGATGAACTAAAGTTAAAACACTATCTTCATTAGTAGAACGTAATAATCCAACATCACTAGCTTTTTCTAATATAAATGGATAAATCTGCTTCATAACATCCTCTTTTCGTATGTTTTAGTATACCATAACAAAACACAATATGGCGTAAAAACAAAAAAAGTTTACAACTTTAGTTGTAAACCTAAAAATCACAATTTCCTGGTGTTCTAGGAAATGGTATAACATCTCGAATATTTTCTACTCCTGTTAAATAAATTAATAAACGTTCAAATCCCATACCAAATCCAGAGTGATAACATCCTCCAAATTTTCTTAAGTTACAATACCAACGAACACTATCACTATCTACACCCATATCCGAAGCTCTTTTTAATAACCTATCATAACAATCTTCTCTTTGGGAACCACCCATCAATTCACCAGCACCAGGTACTTCCAAATCAACTGCCGCAACAGTCTTATGATCACTATTTTCCTTCATATACCAAGCCTTAATATCTTTAGGCCAATCAGTAATAAAAACAGGTCCATCAAAATACTCAGTAATATATTTCTCATGTTCTTTCGCAATATCTGATGAATAATCTGGAGTAAACTCCCACTTTTTACCTGACTTATTTAATATATCCACAACATCATGATGAGAAATACGTACAAATTTAGAATGAACTAGTTTCTCTAATTTTTCTTTTAACCCTTTTTCAACAAAAGAATCAAAGAAATTAATCTCTTCTTCACAATGTTTAAGTACATAATCTACGATATATTTTAACATCTCTTCTTCAATATCCATCAACTGATCCAAATCACAAAAAGCAATTTCTGGTTCAATCATCCAAAATTCATTAGCATGTGTTTTTGTATTAGAGTTCTCTGTACGAAACGTTGGTCCAAAAGTATATATTCTTTTATAAGTAAGTGCAAATGCTTCTCCATGTAACTGACCAGTACCTGTAATATACGCTTGCTTACCAAATAGATCTTTTGACATATCTACTTCTCCATCTTTCATAGGTAAATGATTCATATCAAGCGTCGTAATCTTAAACATCTGATCAGACCCTTCACAGTCTGCAGTAGTAATTAATGGAGTATGAACATAAACATAATTATGACTTTGAAAATACTCATGAATCGCCATCGCTGTAACACTACGTACACGGAAAACTGCTCCAAATAAATTTGTTCTAGGACGAAGATAGGCCTGTTCTCTTAAAAACTCACGACTATGTCTCTTTGGTTGAATTGGATAATCTACAGGACAATCTCCAAGTAATGTAAAACTCTTCATAGTAATTTCAAACTTTTGTCCCTTAGCAGGTGATTCAACGACAACTCCAACCACCTCAATAGCAGAACCAATATGTAACTGTTGTACATCAAGAAAACAATCTAACTTATCATCATAGACAATTTGAATATTTTTAAAACTAGTTCCATCATTAAAATCAATGAATCCAAACTCTTTCTGTTTACGATGATTACGAATCCATCCCTGTAACTTAATCTCTTTACCCATGACTTCATCTAGCTTATCATAAACTTCTTTAACATCTAATAACATAATATCCCTCCAAAATTAAATATAAAAAAGACTAGTCTCCCTACTACAAGTAGTATGGGACGAAACTAGTCTTCCGCGGTGCCACCCAATTTATTATATAAAATATAATCCCTTATCGATTCTAACAAATCTAGTAAAAATAACGGTTTACTACCGGCTTAGTCTACTTAATTTCTTTAAGCACTCCAAAATGTTATTCAATACCTAACTTTACTTATTTCCACCACCCATAAGCTCTCTATCAAAGTATCAGTACCTACTTCTTCTCATCAACGTTTTCAAGATACCTAAATTTTACTATT
>CAJLUG010000190.1 GCA_905209745.1 uncultured Mycoplasma sp. | reverse complement strand
AAAGGATTTATTTAATTCGCCAGAAAGATATCCACTGTCTAATTTACAAGCAGAGTCTTTCTATGGGAGCGTAAAAATTTATGGTGTGAAAGGAATTAAAGGAGAAGCAAGAAGGACGATTGGATATATTTCACCTGAAATTATAACAAAAAACAAAGCAGCAGTAAACAAGTATAAATTATTTTTTACAACCAGTTATTCTACAAATGCTTTCAATCCACCTGAAACCATCATAGGAGAACAAAACTCAGTCTGTACAGAGACTTTCCTTTTGATTGGACCATTTGACACTGAGATAGAACAGAAAAATTGTTATAAATACATTTGCACAAACTTTTTTAAGGCATTATTGTTTTTTGGTCGAGGTACTATGCAGGTGTCACAAGATGTTTTTAGGTTTATTCCATTAGAAGATTTTACTGAAAACTCAGATATTAATTGGAACGACGATATCTCTAAACTAGACAAACAACTTTATAATAAATATAATATTTCTAAAAAAGAATCTGAGTTCATAGATAAAATAATAAAAACGACATAGAATATATCCTTGATTATTAGAATTTTAGTCGATGAATAAAAGTTCTTAAATGACTCATATCATCGACTAAAATGTTATTCAACTTCTTTGAAAGATACAATTGTATCCTTTGTCTGTTTTTTTTGTCCTATTGGTTCTAACAACTTGCGATCTATAGTAATCCTATATACTTTGTTAAAAGAAATACCATAAGATACATCTTTAAGCATTTCATCAAGGTATCCTGAGGATTTAGCATCATCTCCCTCTATTGATTCAAAAGAATAACTTCCACTTCTAATATTCAATGAATAAAAGCGACCTATCATTTCTATTGTTTCTGAAGAGTCAAATTCAAAATCAGATAAGTTTGCTAATATCTTTCTTGTATCTTCTCGATTTACATTAGCTCTATATTTTATATTAGCACCAGCATTACACCAATTTACACTTATTGATAAATCTTCTTGGAATAAGAATTTAATCAAATCGTTATATTTCTTTATTAATTGTTTATCATATTTTTGAGAATATGATAATATATCTTCTTTAGAAAATCCAGAAGAAAATAAACCTGCAAAATCTTCTGCAAAAGAGTCTGCATAAGTACCCATACCTGCCAGTGTTCTTTGCTGATTTATCGGTTTAAGAATAAATCGAATGGAACCAGCTAAAGAATACATATACTCATATTGAGTATCAAGTCTTAATTCTCTTTCTACTTTTTCTTTTGCATTTCTATCTCCTACACCAGCCTTAGTGTGACGAATAAATTTAGAAGCCATACCTTTTCTAATTTCGTCAATTTTAGGTAGCAACGGTGCAAATTTATTTAGAGGAATACTACCATAGCGTACATCTCTTCCACTTACATGAATTTCCAAGATTCCACTTGAGTATTTTTGAGATAATCCCATTAAACTCATATCTTCATGAATTTCAAAATCGAAAAAAGAGTTGTCGCACGGAACATACTCATCTGGTAATTCTTTGGACAATAAAATTTGTACAGACTGATAATTTATATCATTATCAATATCTGCAACATATACAAAACCATCTAATGGAGATAGTATAATATCCTTTAATGGAATCTTCTTCTCAATATATTTTTGTATAATAGAAATATCTACTCTTACAATAATCCATCTATTATATAAATCATCTACATCACACCAATAAAAAAGATAATTATCTCCATTTGGACTTATAAAATGTGACAATAATGGTCCATCAAAATATATCAAGTCTGAAACTTTGATATATTTACTAAAATCAAAATCAATATGTTTACCATTAATTGGAGTCATAATTCTTCTTTATATACAAATGTGTTAGACAAATTACATTCGCTAAATTCATACAAATCAAAATGAGTCGTATTTATATCCGCAGGACTTATCAACCCATCAGAAAACACAATAGTTCCAACTGAAATACTATCTCCTATTGTTTTTTTTATATTACGAAAATTAGCAGCTAATGACTGAAATCTTTCTTTAGTTTTATCTTCTTCTT
>CAJLUG010000189.1 GCA_905209745.1 uncultured Mycoplasma sp. | reverse complement strand
TGTGTTATAATTAAAGACGTCTGAGCGATGATCCGCTGTTTATCTTTAGATATGATCATTTGTGAAATATATATTTTAGAGAGGAGAACTGATATGAACGTTATTGACAAGATTAATCAAAAACAAATTAATCCTAATATTCCAGAGTTCCGTGTTGGAGATACTGTTAGGGTAGATGTTAAGATTATCGAAGGAAAAAGAGAACGTATCCAAGCTTTTGAAGGAGTAGTAGTTGCTCGTCGTGGTGGAAGCGTAAGCGAGACTTTTACAGTTCGTAAAATGTCAAGTGGAGTTGGAGTTGAAAGAACATTCCCTGTTCATTCACCAAAACTTGCTGGTATTACCGTTGTACGTAGAGGTAAAGTAAGACGTGCTAAACTTACATTCTTAAGAGGTATGGTTGGTGGATACCGTATCAAAGAAAGAGGACAAAAATAAGGTGTAAAATCACCTTATTTTTTTGACATTTTTTTTTAATTACTTTAAAGAAGTGAAAAAATATGATAGAATTACTTTAGCTTTTCTAAGCTTTTCTAGCTTTTCTAAGCTTTTCTAGTTTTTTAGTTTCTAGTTAGAAAGTATGATATCATATTTTTATTTGGGGTGACTTATGGAAGAGAATAATAATATAAATATAGAAGAAGAAATAGTTACAGAAGGAAAGAAGAAAAATTATTTTAAAGAGTTTTTTCCTTATTTAATGATTATATTGGTAGTTGTCTTTATTAAAGTTTTTATTGTATCACCAATTCGTGTTAATGGTATTTCTATGGATGATACTTTAAAAAATGGTGATATTATGTTGTTGGATGAAGTTAGTTATCGTTTTTCTGACATTAAGCGTTTTGATATTGTCGTTGTACATATGGATGATGAATATTTAATTAAACGTGTTATGGGACTTCCTGGGGAAGAAATTTATTATGAGAATCAAAAGTTATATATTAATGGAAAATATGTAAAGGAAGATTTTTCTCATCATGAGACGGATGATTTTGATGCGATTCAACTAGGAGAAGATGAGTATTTTGTGATGGGTGATAATCGTATGAATTCTACAGATAGTAGAGTATTTGGTCCTGTTACTAGAGATATGATTGCTGGTAAGGCTTCTCTTACTTTATTTCCTTTTTCTAGATTTGGTTTTAAAGAATAATTATGGAATGCTAGTTAGGCATTCTTTTTTTATAATTAGGTACTTGGTATGATATAATGATAATAGATGGTTTCTAAATTAGCGTAGACTATCTTATGAAGGTAAGTGATAAATCAATGTTAAAGGTTATTTCTAGTACTTTAAATATTAAAAAACGTGATCCTTTTGAAATAGAGATTAGTAGTGATTTGCGAGATAAAGTACAAGTTTTTTGGAATGATTTTATTCAAGGAAAAGATGGATATTGGGATGGAGACCTTTTATCAGTTACAAATTATTCGGAAGAGGATCATACCATTGAAGTCGGTAAAGCTAAGTTTTCTTGGCTTATTTATGCAAAAAGTCATCCTGGTATTGATGTTCATAGTTTGTTTGTTGCGATTCTTTTTCAAACGTTGGATGGATATTATGTCATTACTAAGAACAATCATCAACAATTAAATATGATTGGTGGAATTGTAGAAGATGAGGATATTGTGACTGGTACTTTTCACCCAGATATTTGTTTAAGAAGAGAATTAAAAGAGGAATTGCAGTTAGATTTATATGCAAAAGAACATGTTTTAACATATCAAATGAAGTATTTAAAAGTACCTGAGTCTAAGGGTAATTATGGTGTTTTATATACAGGTGTTTTAAACTTTACGAAAGAAGAGTTTAAAAATTATTTTATACAAGGAAAGAAAAATTTTGATCATGAAATTACAGATATCTTTTTATTAACAAAGGAAGAAGTAAAAAAACTAAAACTTAATGAAGATATTTCTTATTTATATGAGTTGGTGGAGTAGGAATGAAACTTTGTGAAGAGAAAAATAGTAATTATTGTATCAGTAATTGTGTTAAGTTTCCTTATTATCTTTTATTTTGGAATATCTTTCTCGACTTTTAACAACCCTACCATA
>CAJLUG010000188.1 GCA_905209745.1 uncultured Mycoplasma sp. | reverse complement strand
AGTAAGCTTCTATAGTTTCGGCTTTTCTTATGAGTTATTAATTGCCTTAGGAATTGTCTCACTATTAATTATCATCACAGTAAGTGATCTTAATTATTTAATTATTCCAGATGAAGTATTAGTCTTCTTTATTCTATACTTCATCATAGTACAATTTTTATCTCTAGGAATCGTAGAAGTATTCCTCCATATCTTAACCGGTGTATTCTTATTCTTATTAATGTATTTCATCATGTGGTTAGGAGAAAAAATATTAAAAAAAGAAAGCCTCGGTGGTGGAGATGTAAAACTGATGTTTCTCTTCGGTTTAATATTAGACCCACTACTAGGTACTACCACCATATTTCTAGGTAGCTTATTTGCATTACCAATGTCACTATTTTTACTATATAAAAACAATGAGAGAGTAATTCCCTTTGGCCCATTCTTATTACTGGCATTAACTTTTATTTATTTCACAAAGGTTACGCCAACAGATATTATCTCTTGGATTACAAAGTAAGAAATTACTTTCTTTTTTTTCTAAAATAATATATGATAGGAAGTAGTAGGTGAAGAAGATGAAAACAAAAACAATATTACCAGCAGATACATATACAGTAATTAATAAGACAGTCTTAAATGACTCAGATAGAAAACTAATCAGTATGTTATATCAACCAATTATAGGATTTACTGCCGTATCTTTATATTTTACACTTCTAGATGACCTAGACAAATTAGAGGTTATGTCACAAGATTTAACCCATCACCATCTAATGGCAACAATGCAATTAAAACTAGAAGACATAGTGATTGCTAGAGAAAAACTAGAAGCATCAGGACTAATCAAAACCTATTATAAAGCTGGAAATATTAATAATTATGTCTATTTAATCTATTCACCAATGTCTGCTTATGAATTCTTTAATCATCCAATATTAAATACTGTTTTATATAATAATTTAGGAAAAAAAGAATATGAACGTATTATCAACTATTTTAAAATACCCAAAATCAACTTAAAAGACTATGAAGATATTACTTCAACTTTCGATGAAATATTTACATCCGTACACGGTAATATTTTAGAAATAAATGAAGATATCACAAGACGAGACTCTAATAACTTGATATTAAATAAAGGTCTAGACTTTAACTTAATTATTTCATCGATTCCAAAGAGTATGATAAATGATAGATGTTTTACCAAAGATGTCAAAGAATTTATTAACGCTCTAAGTTTTACTTATGAAATTGATAGTCTAACAATGAAAGGTCTAGTAAGAGATGCTCTAAACGAAAAGGGAATGATCGATAAAAATGTCTTACGTAAAAGTTGTAGAGAATATTATCAGTTTGAAAATAATGGTAACCTACCAACTCTAATTTATAATAAACAACCTGACTATCTAAAGAAACCGAAAGGAGACCATTCCAAATGGGCAAAAATGGTCTATGCTTTTGAAAATTTAACACCATATCAATTTTTAAAAGCAAAATATAAAGGAGCAGAACCAACAGATAGAGATAAAAGACTAATCGAAAACTTACTAATAGATCAAAAACTAAATCCTGGTGTTGTCAATGTATTAATTGCTTATGTCTTAAAAATTAATCGTGAACAACTAAAGAAAAGTTATGTAGAAACAATCGCTGGACAATGGAAAAGACTAAATATTGAAACAGTAGAAGAAGCAATGAAAATAGCAGAAAAAGAACATAAAAAAATGAAAAAGATCTTAAATAAATCAACACCAAGTAAAAAACAAACACCAAAGAAAGAAACTCCAGTCCCAGTATGGTTCGATCAAGAATTAAAAACAGAAGAAACTTCCCAAGAAGAAAAAGAAGAAATGGATAAAATCCTAGAAGAACTAGTATAATCACACGAATGTGTGATTTTTTTTACGCAAAAAAAGCATGACCTTAGTCATGACTTCATTATAATACTTTCATAAAGGTAGATACTTTATGATTGTAAAATTACTATAAAATCCACTCTTTATCATATTAAATATACAATATTTTAGGCGTTTTTACAATGAAAAAGATAAATTCTAGTATACATTTTAGTAAATTTTACGAGTAATACACTTTATTCTTAGTC
>CAJLUG010000187.1 GCA_905209745.1 uncultured Mycoplasma sp. | reverse complement strand
AAAGTAAAAGATAAAATCGACGAAATTTTAGAAGATAACATTAATATTGAAGACCAAGCTATAACTCAATTTAAGAATTTACCAAAAGGTGGTATTAAAGGTCTAATGTATTATAAAGCTGCCATTGCTCAAAAACATAAAATAAATTTAACTACTGATGTTAGTATTGAAAGTAAAGGAATATTAACAAAGCTTTCAGAAAAAGAAGTTAAAGTATTATGTAAATTAATAGGAATATACTTTGATAATGCAATTGAAGCAGCTGCTGAAAGTAGAAAGAAAAATGTAACAATAGAAATTTATGAATTAAAAGATAAAGTAAGTATTGTCTTTTCCAATACCTTTAAGAAACATAAGAATATGAAAGATAGAAACGAAAAGGGAGTATCTTCAAAAGGTGAAGGCAGAGGTAATGGTTTATATTTCGCTTCTAAATTAATTAAAGAAAATGATTGGTTAGAACAAAAACAAGATATAGTTGATCGTTATTATATTCAAGAATTAATCATAAGAAAAAGTCATTCTAAATAGAATGGCTTTTTTAGTGTAGTATATTGAAAAGGAAATAATTACTATATTAATCAGTAAAGATATCTCTACTGTCTGGCTCATCTATAAGCCACCAGTCACAGCCTAAGCTAGCCATTCCAGTTGCCAACATCGCAACAGCTGCTAGTATCATTGATAATCTTCTTTTCACTTCAACACCTCCTTGATAGATTTATCATTAAATACTTAATTTTGTATTTAATGTTTTGTAATTGTTATAAGGTTGCCCAAATATCCAATAAGTAATAGGACTAATTATTATCGCTTGAATAATCAATGCAGAAAGAAAGAGAACAGTACAATATTCACTATCAAGTAAAATTATTGCTAGGGTATATATGATACCTGTAGAAACTGTAAGTAGTTTTCTAACAAGTCTTTTCTTCTTATTTGTAAGAGGTCTTTTTACAGTGTCTGCTGGTGCAAATAATATATAATGAATAATACATACACCACAAGTGACATATATAAAAAGATCAGATAAATGACAATGAAACAATAGGTAGGGAATCAGAATAAAATTAAAAATTGAACTGAGCATGCATTGATAACTTTTTTCGGCATGAAAACCGAAACCTGTATACCGAATAATATTAAAGAGAATAATAATTAAAATAAATTCTTTAAACATATTCAACAGTAAAGCTAAAATCAATAATATAATCATTTTGGTCGTAGTGAGATAAAGACCTTCTAATCCATATTTTAACTTTTTCTGTTCAAACTCAGAATAAGTTTTATATTTACATATAAAACTTATACTCTTATTTAAAAATAATTGTTTCAAAGAGAATCACCTAACCTCTTACCTTATCAATTTTACAATACAATAATCTACACGATACAAAATTTCGATAAAAAGTTTTTTCAAAAATAAAAATGTCGAATTTTGTCGAAAAATAGCCAATATTAACCAAAAACGTCCTCTTGAAAAACAATTGAAGGAAAAATTGTAAAAGATTATATATAATTTGGTAAGATGATTATGCCAAGGAGGTACATGAGGTGACTGTTGGTAGAAATGAGGTGTTTGGCATGATGGTTGGACGTGTAAAATGGTTCAATAACGAAAAAGGTTATGGTTTCATTGAGTACAAGGAAAATGAAGATGTTTTTGTACATTATTCTGCTATTGAAGCAGAAGGTTATAAAACATTATCCGAAGGCCAACTTGTAGAATTCAAATTAGTTGAAACAAGTAAAGGTTATCAAGCTTTAAATGTGAGACTAGTAAAAGAAACTGCTAATACTAAATAGTAGTTTTTTTTATCAACATATGTTATACTACAAGTATAAGGAGGTGATAGTATGGAAATTATTATTCATGGAGATAAACTAAAAATTACTGATGCTATGAAAGAGTACATTGAAGAGAAACTAGAAAAACTTAATAAATATCTAGAAAATAGCGATAATGTTCGCGCGACTGTCATAGTAAAAGTAAAGAATCATGAACAACGAGTAGAAATTACCATACCACTAAAAGCAGTTATTTTAAGATCAGAAGAAGCAAAAGATGACTTCTATGCAGCTGTCGATAAAACTATCGAT
>CAJLUG010000186.1 GCA_905209745.1 uncultured Mycoplasma sp. | reverse complement strand
TGTGGAACTAAGTATGTTAACATGAATATTAATACCGCAAAAGCAATGGTTAATACGACACAAGGATAAGTCATGGCACTAATCATTTGTTTTCTTGTTCTTTCCATAGAGGTATAATAGTCTGCCATATCATCTAATATCGAAGGTAAGTCTCCGGTCATTTCGGCTGTTTTTACCATGTTAATTAATAATTTAGGGAATACCTTATCTTGTCTTTGCATGGCATTGGATAGGCTTTCTCCTTTTAGTAGTTCGTATACTAATCTTTGAAATGCTTTTTTTGTTGCAGGCTTGGTAGATTGTTTGGCTAAAATTCTTACGGCATCTACCAAAGGAATTCCTGATTTAATATAGGTAGAAAGTTGGGTAAGAGAAAATGATAAGTCCCCTACTTTCATTTTGGCATAATCGTTTATTTCTATATCGTATGGAGCTCTTACTTTGATTGAGACAATCTCATAGTCTTGTGATAGTAAGAAGTTTTTTACTTCACTTTCACTTTCTGCTTCAAAAGTACCATTTTCCTTTTTTCCCATAGCGTTAATTACGGTATAACGAAACTTAATTAATGGTCTTTCTTTTTCGTTTTCATTTCTTTTTTCGATTCCAGAATTTATAGATAGATCTGCTGTTGGAGTGTTATCATATGATTTCTTTTCTTTCTTGGTAAAGGAAAAGAAGGACTTTTTTTCTTTTTGCTCTTCTTTTTTTGTTTCTGTAATCGTTACTAAACTAGGACTTCCTCCTATTCCTAAGTTACTCGTATTAGGAGATGAGTCTTTTTTATTTATTGGTTTTGTAAGTAGATTACCTAATTTTTGTACACCATGATATATAGATATAAAAGGTTTTAATAAATTGTTCACACTGCTCACTCCTATTCTATATAAGTATATCATAATTTTTTTTAATTTTAAAAGTATTTAAATAACTTTTTCGAATCATTTACATATATTAAAACAAGAGGTGATGATATGTACCCTAATCCTTATATGATGATGGGAGCTCCTAAAGTAGGACTTTTATCGAAGGGACTACAAGCTTTAAAAGCAGTAAATTGGTCTAGTTTTATTGAAGGAACTGGTAAAACATTGGGTGTTATTAATCAAGCGATTCCGGTTGTCTATCAATTAAAACCGATTATGGAAAATGCTAAGACGGTCTTTCGTATTGCAGATATTATGAAAAGCGATGATACTAATGTTAATACCAATACGGTTTCTACTCCTGTTGTGGAAGAGACCTCTGTAGCTACCAATACTTCTTCTCCTAGTACTAGCCCTATTTTTTATATTTAGTGGAAAATGTTTACAAAATAAAAACTCGAGAATTTCTCGAGTGATTTTTTTAGTTAATAAAAAAGATGAGATACCCCAGGCGAGATGAATGCTCACATATAAAAATATGCTTACTGGCATTGCCAACACATCGTTAATCCTTCACAAGTATCTCATCTATATATAGATTATATCATAAAAGCATCAAAAATATTCATTATTTTTTGTGTTCATCAATGTAAACTTGACTTATGTATTCAATTGCCAATTCACTATACATATTAATATTTGTATTATAATATTTTAGTTGATAACAATAATCTTGATTTGTTTTAATATTTTTTCTTTTACAAATATCGTGAAATTTGTTAGATGTAAATCCATGATTTGGTCCTAATGCCAATTCGACTGTTTCACTTATTTTATTTATTATTTCTTTTGTCTTGTAAGGATGGGTCTTGTCGATATCTTTTGGAACATTAATTATTTTTGCTTTTTCACCATCGTTTGGTACTATTGTATATTTTAAATCCGCTTCTCTTTCTTTTTTTGTTGAGACAAGTTTTAATGTTTGAACTAAATTCTCATCTGTATCTAATTCTTTTTTTAATTTATCTAACAATACTAAATTTGCAGGGTTTAATATTAAAGAAGATACATTTTGATAGTCTCCTGGATTTACTAGTGCTATATAAGGAGTTACTTTTTTATTTAAATTATAATCTGGAAAATGTTTTTTAAAAAATTTATTATAATTTGTTAAGCATCTTTGAAATGCTGGTGCTAACACAAAGTCAAATTCAGGTAATATTAAATGTGTTGCTTTGTTTCTAATATTTCTTATAAA
>CAJLUG010000185.1 GCA_905209745.1 uncultured Mycoplasma sp. | reverse complement strand
ATTAATTATTATCAGATTTATTTAATTCTTCTTGTAATGTATCTAAAATTGTCTCAATTACTTTCCATTCTTTTTCTGTCTGTATTGCTTCTAATTTACTATTAGGATTATTAGGATCATAAATAGAAGCATAAACTTCAATATTCCCAGAGGAATCTTTTTTATTATCGGTATAAACAATGTAATTCTTATGTGTCTCTTCACTTTCAAAAGTAAATAAAACATCATAAGTAACTTCTACACCATTTTCATCAATCATAGTAAAACTATTTTTCTTCATAATGTCTATTCTCCTTATCTAAATAAGACTGTAATATTATAGTCGCTGCAACACTATCCACAACTTGTTTACGTGATTTACGTGATAAATCTGCAGAAATTAACATATCAGTAGCACTCTTCGTACTAAGTCTTTCATCTTGCAAATAAATAGGAATAGATAAATGCTTTTCTAATTCCTCTTTAAACTTCAAACTAAGTTCTCCTTTAGGCCCAATCGTATTATTCATATTCTTAGGAAAACCTAAAACAATCGCATCAATTCCTAATTCTTTTACTAAATCCACAACTTCTAAAACCAAACGATCATACTCTTCATGATGACGTATCACTTGATAACTACTCGCAATAAGTCCTAGTGAATCACTTTTAGAAATACCTAAAGTACGACTACCTAAATCTAAGCCCAAATACCTCATAATTATTTCTTATAAAACTCCCTAAGTAACACTTCTACAATCTTAGCACGATCTACTTCTTGTATCTTACTACGAGCATCCTTATAACTAGAAATATATCCAGGATCCCCACTAATTAAATATCCAACGATTTGATTACTAGGATTATATCCACGCTCTTCTAAAGCATCATAAACCTCTCCCAAAATCGTATGAATTAACTCAGTATCCATATCTTTTACATTAAAAAGACTTGTCTTATCCTGTGACATAATATCACCTCACTATAATATAATTCTATTTTATCATTGATTTCTCTCAAAGACAATAACAAAAAAGTATTTGGGATAGATATCCAACAAATACTTTTAAAATAACAAATGGAAATTGCGTAGTAATAAATACTTATTCAAGTACTAACTCGTAAGGTGACTCACTAGTACCATCTCCTTTTGAAACGACTAAATCATTGCGAAGGGATATTGAGGGACGAACATCTCGAACAAAATTAGCTGTCCTTAATCCGTAATCAGTTCCAACAAAAAAGTAAGAGCCAACCCTTGAATAATCTGACGAACTCATAGTATACCAATAATTTCCGGTATTTAAAAAACTCCCACTACTCGACGCTGTCATTCCGGAAAACATTGCTTCATCTGCTGTAAGTAAAGCAACTGGATACGTTAACTTTCCATTACCTTTGGTACTACTTACTGTAAAGGAATCCACAACACTTGGACATCCGAATGTAGGCGTAGAAGAATCGCCTATTCTTTCATGTGCACCAAAATATAAAGAGTTACTTGATCCAGTATAATCTTTATCCCAGCCATTTAACTCGTGGATACTTCTATCATTACACCATACGGTATCTTCTAAATACTCTGTATATGCTGTCATATTATTACTATACCAAGTATCAATAGTTGCCTTAATCGTTGAATCTGTTTGATTTCTTAGATTATTATCCTCAGGAAACATTTCATCTAATGCACCACTAATATTTATTCCGTTATTTAATGTCATGTAATCGACAGTAGAAGAACTTGTATAGTAGACATAATAGACCGTACTACAAATATTACTGTTGGAAAGACATGTATAACGATGTCCATTTTCTACAATACTTGTTCTATCACTACTCCAATTGATTGGATTACTTTCTGCAGTATCAACCAAAGTATAACTACTTCCATTCCAAGTAACATCATTTCCATAAATCCAAGGATCAATAGTTGCAATTAAACTATCATATGTCTCTCCATTGGTCATGGCCACATAACGCATGCTGGTACTGCTTGTATAGTTTACATAACCTAATCTCATACAACTAGTACTGCTATCATCTAAGCAAGTATACTTTCCTTCTAAATTACGATAATTATCGCTCCAACTATATTGAACTGGATTTATCAAAGTATAAGTACCATTACTATAAGTAACAGAATCTGCATAATAATAGTTTCTAGAAC
>CAJLUG010000184.1 GCA_905209745.1 uncultured Mycoplasma sp. | reverse complement strand
CAACTATCTAGATTTCCAACACTTCCAAGAAACACCGAAAGTGCTGCCAAAAAGAAAAAAGAAGAAATAACAAACCTCTTAAAAGACTTAAAACAACAAATGATCTATACGAAAGAAGAAGAGATAAAAGAAGAATTATTAGAAACCGTATCGAATGAAGAAGAAATCATCGCTATTCTAAAAGAACTAGATAAAAGACTAACCATCTATAAAGAACAAGAAGAACTTTATAACTTTACAGATATTTCTAGAATGGCTATCAAAGTTGTAAAAGAAAATCCAGATATTAAAGAAGAATTAACATCTAGTTTTCAAGAAATCATGGTCGATGAATATCAAGATACATCGGATACCCAAGAAGCTTTTATTAACTTAATTGAAAATAATAATGTCTACATGGTAGGAGATATTAAACAATCAATCTATAGATTCCGTAATGCCAATCCTTACTTATTTAAACAGAAATATGATACATATCGCGATACAGATCAAGGAATAAAAATAGACTTAGTAAAAAACTTCCGCTCAAGAAGAGAAGTATTAGAAGACATTAACTTATTATTTAACCAAATCATGGATGATGATATTGGAGGTGCAGACTATAAGGATTCTCACCAAATGGTCTTTGGAAACATGGCTTATGAAGAAGAAGGGAATACCGGAAATAATAATCACCTAGACTTAATCACGTATCAGTATGATAAGAAAAGTAAATTCTCAAAAGAGGAACAAGAAGCTTTTATTATAGGAGAAGATATAAACGAAAAAATAAAAAACCATTATCAAGTATTTGATAAAGATACTGGTATAAAAAGAGAAATAGAATATCAAGATATGGTAATATTACTAGATAAAAGTAAAAACTTTGATCTTTATAAAAAAATATTTGAGTATTTAGGAATACCTCTATCTATATTAAAAGAAGAGTCTCTATCAAAAGATAATGATATCTTAGTCATAAAAAATTTATTAAACTTAATCGTTAGAATTAAAAAAGAAGATAATCTAGATAGTCTAAAATATAGTTATGTATCCGTTGCGAGAAGTTATTTATTTTCTATTTCTGATGATAAAATATATGATGCCTTAGTAAATAATAAGTTAAAAGAAACTCCTCTTTATCAAACTTGTAAAGAATTAAGTGAAGAATTAGATAAACTTTCCGCAAGTGAATTTTTCTTAAAAGTAATTAAAACAGTAGACTATGAAGAAAAACTATTAACAGTAGGAAACATCACTTCTTTCCAAACAAGATTAGAATATATTTACAATCTAATTGGAGACTTAGAAGAAAATGGTTATGACATAGAAGATATCATAGAACATATCGATAATATTTTTGATACTGGCCAAGACTTAAAGTTTTACATCAATGAAAAAACATCAAATAGTGTAAAGATTATGACCATTCATAAATCAAAAGGTCTAGAGTTCCCGATTCTATATCTAGCAGGATTTTCTTCTAAGTTTAATATGAGAGACTTAAAAGAAAGAATTATGTATGATAACAAATATGGAATAATTATTCCTACCGTAAACGACTATTATAAAGATACTGTTTTAAAGACTCTGGTAAAAGAAAAAAACAAAGAAGAAGAAATCTCTGAAAAAATAAGACTATTCTATGTTGCACTAACTAGAGCGAAAGAAAAGATGATTATGGTAACAGAAGAAGTAGAAGAAGAAGAGGAAGTAGAAAAGATTGTTTCAAAACAAGAAAGATTAAAGTATAACTCTTTTGCCTCTATCATAAAAAGTACATATTCCTCTTTAATACCATATGAAAAGAAAGTAGATATTACTCCATCAAAAGACTATTTACTAAAAAAAGAAGAAGAAAAACTAGATGCTTTACAACTACCAAAAGATACTTTAACGGTACAAGAAGTATCACTACCAAAGGACCTAACAGAACATAAACATTACTCAAAAGATACCATGCACTTATCAACCAAAGAAGAACTAGAAAAGATGTCTTTTGGTACCAAAGTACATGAATATTTAGAACAACTAGATTTCAAGTCTCCAAATACTAAAAACATTCCAAGTCCTATCAAAGAAAAAGTAGAAGCTTTTCTAAATAGTAGTATCATCAAAGAAAATAAAGAAGCCACTTTCTACCCAGAATATGAATTTATTGATAGAAATGAAA
>CAJLUG010000183.1 GCA_905209745.1 uncultured Mycoplasma sp. | reverse complement strand
TCTTCACCTCGCTATTAGTATGAATAAAACTTTTAAAAACTATACTATTTTTTTAAATCTTCTTTTGCTGGACCCAGAAGCAATGTACCATCAAGCTTAAATCTAGAACCATGACAAGGACAATCCCAAGTCTTATCATACGAGTTATATACTAAATGACACTTCATATGGGGACATACCAAACATACACGGTGAACCTCACCTTCTTTATCTTTATAAATTACGTATGACACACCATTTATTCGAATATAAGACGGTAAATTTTTCTTCCATAACGTTTGTAAATAAACCTTCATATAATGAAAAGTACCTAAAAAAGAACTAGCAAATAAAGAAAAACTCATACGCTGTGGCTGAAAGAGGTTATGATATAACGGCTTCTTCTTTAAAATAGCATTAGAAATAATACGACCTGCAATCGTACCATTAGTAATACCCCATCCCCCATAACAACATCCAATATATAATTGACTCTTCACTTCGCCAATAAAAGGCAAATTATCTAAACTAATCATATCTTGATTGGCCCAGGTATAAGTTGGCTTTTTACCAAAATAAGTAACAAAATCTTCCTGAGACTGTTGATAATTCTTTCCATAATCAATTTTACTAGTTAAACGATGCCCATTAGAATTATAAAGAAGATAGTCCTTATAATATCTAATAGAATGTAGTGTAGAATCAATACTAATGGCAGAATAAGGATATCCCTCCTCCATCTTACAAACATTGACATATTCACGTTTAAGATAACTCTTTAATGGCGTAAAAAATGGATATAAAAAGAAAGGATAAAAGCATGCCAAAACAACATGATGAGCCCTCATTACACCAGAATTAGTCTTTAAAACATAGTAATCACTTTCTTTTTTAATATCACTAACCAAAGTATGTTCGTAAAAAGAAATCTTATCCTTTAACACTCTAGAAAGTCCCGCCAAATACTTAACAGGATGAAAAACATAAGTATCATGTACTCCAATTCCCTTTCTAATCTTGGAAGAAGTAACATCAAAAACACTACATCCATACTTTTCTAAAATTTCTTTTTCTCTTTCTATCTTATAAATAGAATCCTCATCCAACGTAAAAATAATAGAATCTACTTTTTCTAAATCACACGAAATCTGCTCTTTTTTAATAATAGAAACAATACTATCTATCGCATCTTTTTGTGATAAATAATACTGATAGGACTGATCTTCATCTAATTTCTGATAAATATCACCCTGTAAATAACTAATCTTCGCCGTACTCTTAGCAGTAACTCCCCTACCAATAGTATCTTTTTCTATAACTGCAACCTTTAAATTAGAATCTTTTAAATAATAAGCAGTACTAAGTCCTGTAATACCTCCTCCAACAATCACAACATCGAAAGTATCACTATGTGAAAATTGATTAGAAAAAGTAGGAAATTTTGCATTCCAAAACATAATATATCACCACTAATAAAATACCCATAAAAAAAGAATATCATACAAAAAAGGTATTACTTAAAATACCTTTTTTGAAAATACTCATATAACTCCATACATTTTTCTTTATCCATATCTTCTTTATCTTCATATGGATATAAAAGATTTAATTTCATATACTTTTCTCGACCTAATCTATGAAAGGGAAGAAAGTCTACTCTCTCTACATTTTTAATATGTCCTAAATATTCAACTAAAGAATCCATATAAGAATAAGTATCTGTAATTCCAGGAACAACAACCTGACGAATCCAAATCTTTTTATTCATCTTATTACAAACAGCAATAAACTTTTCTACTTCATCCATAGGAATACCAGTAATATCTAAATACCCTTCTTTTGTAGTGTGTTTAATATCTAAAAGGACCAAATCTACATTTTCTAAGATTTCCTCATAATTACCAACACCAACACCAGAAGTATCTAACGCTATATGAATATTATGTTGTTTTAATAATTTGTTCACTTCAATAATAAAGTCCCCATGTAACAAAGGCTCTCCACCAGAGAAAGTCACTCCACCATTATCTCTAAAATAAGGTTCACATCGTAATACTTTTTTAACTAATTCTTCTGGCGTATAATTATCATCTCGTCTTCTCCACATTTCTGGATTATGACAATATTTACAACGTAACATACAACCATTAAAGAAAACAACACAGCGAATACCCGGTCCATCAACAAGACCAA
>CAJLUG010000182.1 GCA_905209745.1 uncultured Mycoplasma sp. | reverse complement strand
AAGATAGATTAGGATATGCGGTTTCACTAGCAATTATATTCACCTATATATTAGTAATTATTGCAGTAATTATTATCATGGCAATTCTAGTTGCTAGTAGACAGCCAGTATATTATTAAAACAAAAGGAGTGAAACAAAATCACTTCTTTTTTTGTATGAAAAAAAATTTTTAGGAAAAACTACTAATGGTGATAAAAATGAACAAAAATAAATACGAAAAAATTGCTGCCAACCATCAGGCACCAAAACATCGTCTAAAAAACACTTTTCTTGCTTTTTTAGTAGGAGGACTCATCGGACTAATAGGAGAAGGAATTATCGAATTACTATGTTACTATACCCACATGTCAAGAAGTGGAGCAGGAACAATTATGATAGTAATATTAATATTTGTTGCCTCCTTATCTACAGCTTTAGGATTCTTTGATAAATTAGTAACCAAATTTAAATGTGGCCTACTAATACCAATTACAGGCTTTGCTCATTCCATGACAAGTGCAGCCCTAGACTATAAAAAAGAAGGACCAATCTATGGATTAGGTGCCAATATTTTTAAACTAGCAGGATCTGTCATTTTATATGGAATTATTGCAGCTTGGTTCTTTGGTATGATTCGCTTTTTACTAGGAGGTAAAATATGACTTTTAAATACGATAATGTTTATATAAAAAACACCGCAACAGTCGCAGGTCCATATGAAAAGAAAGGTCCTCTAAAAAAATATTTTGATAAGACTTTCGATGACTTATACTTTAATGAGTCTTCATTTGAAAAAGCAGAGATAAAAACCGTTAAAGAAAGTCTAAAACTTCTTTATAAAAAAGCTGGTCTAAAGAAAAAAGAAGTCGATGTTATTTTAGGAGGAGATCTTCTTAATCAAATTAGTGCCACAACCTATGGAGCTTATGGCTATTCAAAATCCTTCTTAGGTCTATATGGAGCTTGTTCTACCTCAGTAGAAGGAATGATTCTAGGAAGCAGTCTAATCGATGCCAAAAAAGTAAAAAATGCTGTCGTTACCATTTCTTCTCATAACATGGCAGCAGAAAAACAATTTAGAAATCCTACAGAATACGGTGCTCCAAAACCATTAAGTGCTACCTTTACCGCAACAGGTAGTGCTTCAGTCCTTCTAACAGAGGAAAAGACAGATATCAAAGTAGAATCATCAACCATAGGACAAATCATAGATCTAGATCAAAATGATCCAAACGATATGGGAAAAGTCATGGCCCCTGCCGCAATAGATACCCTAAAAAGACATTTACAAGATCTAAATAGAAAAGTAGATTACTATGATCTAATTGTTACAGGAGACTTAGGACTATATGGAAAAGAAATAGTAAAAGACTATATGCAAGAAGAATATAATATAGATTTATCAAAAAACTATAATGACTGTGGCATCATGTTATATGATTTAAAAAAACAAGAAGAGTGTCTAGCAGGCGGTAGTGGACCAGTATGTAGCGCTTTAGTTTCATTAGGATATATTTATCATGAAATGAAACAAAAAAAATTAAAAAGAGTACTAATTATCGCAACAGGAGCCTTATTTTCACCAACGATGGTCTATCAAAAAGAAAATATTTATTCAATTGCCAATGCAATAAGTTTGGAGGTAGTATAATGTTACTAATTAACTCATTTTTATTCTGTGGAATAGTATGTATGATTGCTCAAATTATATTAGATAATACCAAATTAACACCTGGACATATTACTAGTTTATTTGTCGTTATAGGAGCTTTTCTAGATTCATTCAGTTTTTATGATAAAATAATCAAAGTAGTAGGTGGAGGAGCACTAGTTCCAATTACTAGTTTTGGACATTCTCTAATCCATGGAGCCTTAGCCAAAACCAACGAATACGGAATACTTGGTATCTTAATGGGGATGTTTGATCTAACCGCAACCGGTATTACAGCCGCAATTATTTTTGCCTTTCTAGCATCCTTAATTTTCAAACCCAAAAACTAAGACTGATATCAGTCTTTTTAATTTGAAAAAACAACGAATACTTGGTATAATGGTAAAGAAACAATACATGGAAGTGGTATAATGAATTTCAAGATAAACGAGTTTGAAGGTCCTCTAGACCTATTACTTCATTTAATAAAAGAAAACAAAATGGATATTATGAATATCGAAATAGAAAAAATAACAGATCAATACATTTCTTATTTAAATGAACAAGAAAAGATGAATTTAGAAATTGCGA
>CAJLUG010000181.1 GCA_905209745.1 uncultured Mycoplasma sp. | reverse complement strand
ACAGATGAAGAGAATGTCATGTTAATACAAGTGATTGTAGCTGAAGATGATATGGGTCGTGTGATTGGTAAATCTGGTAGATGTGCTAATGCGATTCGTACTTTGGTACAAGCTAGTAGTGCTTTAAAAGATAATAAGTATATAAAAATTGATATTGATAAATTTTAGAAAGCTTTTGGCTTTCTTTTTTATTGTACTTGGTATATAATAGTTTTGAGGTAGAAGATATGAATAATGATTTAATAATTCCTACACATATTGGTATTATTATGGATGGGAATGGTCGTTGGGCTGAAAGAAGAGGTCTTAGTCGTAGTAAGGGACATAGAGAAGGGGCCAATACTTTAAAGAAGTTGTGTCTTTATGCAGAAAGTCTTCATGTTCCATATTTGTCTTTGTATGCATTTTCTACAGAGAATTTTAAACGAAGTAAAGCAGAAGTAGATTTTTTGATGAATCTATTTTTAGAAATGTTTACGAAGGAGTTTAAAGAATTAAAAGAACATAATATTAAGATTTTGTTTTCTGGAAGAAGAGAACCATTATCTAATAAGTTATTAGAGGCTATGGATAAGGTTAGTAAAGAAACTTGTAATAATACGGGACTTACTCTTAATATTTGTCTTAATTATGGAAGTCAACAAGAGATATTAGATATGACTAAAAAAATAAGTTTAGAAGTTATGGAAGGAAAGTTATCTATTGATGAAATTACGTTAGATACTATTTCTTCTCATCTATATCAAGAGTTACCATCACTTGATTATGTTATTCGTACTAGTGGGGAAGAGAGACTTAGTAATTTTATGTTATATCAATCCAGTTATGCTGAGTTTTATTTTACTAAAACATTGTTTCCAGACTTTTTAGAGAATGAATTTATGGAAGCAATCGTAGAATTTAATAGAAGAAATAGAAAATTTGGAGGGAATGTATGAAAACACGTGTATTAAGTGCAATAATAATGATAGCAATTTTTATACCATTACTAATTATTGGAGGAAAAGCTTTTGCGATATTCATGGCTATTTTGGCTATTATGGGATTATATGAATTGATTCATATTCGTGAAAGTAAGAAAGAGTTTCCATTTTTAATGAAGATGTTTGCCTATATTATGGTACTTTTCTATACTTTAACACATTTTACATCTATTGAGTTTATTTATACGATGGATTATCGAGTAGTAGCATTTATGATTTTTGCTTTTTTAATACCTATGGTATTTATTCATGACTTTAAGAAATATAATATTAATGATGCATTATTTTTAATAGGTTCTGTGTTATTTATTGGACTAAGTTTTAATTTAATTATTATTTGTCGTAATTACGATATTTCTTATGTTCTATACTTATTACTTATTACTACTCTTACAGATACGTTTGCCTTATTTACAGGTAGTTTAGTAGGAAGACATAAATTATGTCCAAAAGTTTCTCCTAAGAAGACAGTAGAAGGATTAATCGGGGGAGTTTTTCTTGGTACTTTTGCAGCAGTAGCTTTTTATGTAACTGTTATTAATCCTGCCATTCCACTTATTACCATTGTTTCTGTTACTTTAATATTAGCTTTGGTAGGTCAATTAGGAGACTTGGTATTTTCTTCTATCAAAAGATATTATGATAAGAAAGATTTTTCTAATTTAATTCCTGGACATGGAGGTATCTTGGATAGATTTGATAGTTTGATTTTTGTAGTATTAGCATTTATTATTTTTTCTAGTATATTATAGGGAGGCAACTTATGGGATTTCTTATTAATTTATTACTTTTTATACTTATTTTGAGTAGTATTGTCTTTGTGCATGAGTTTGGTCATTTTATCTTTGCGAAACTTACAGGGGTCTATGTATATGAATTTGCGATAGGTATGGGTCCTAAACTTTTTAGTAAAAAGGGAAAAGAGACAGAATATACGATTCGAGCTATTCCTATTGGTGGGTTCTGTATGATGGCTGGAGAAGATTTAGAAGATGATGATTTAAAAGATATACCTGAAGAAAAAAGATTACAGAATAAAAAACCATGGCAGAGATTTTTAATTATGTTTTTTGGAGCAGGGAACAACTTTATTTATGCAATCCTTCTTTTGTTTTTAATTGCAATTATTTGGGGAGGAGCTAGTATGGATCCTGTTGTTACTTCTGTTCTTAAGAATTCTGCTGCGGCGAATTCTGGGATTGAAGCAGGAGACCGTATTTTAGAAATTAATGGTCATTCGATTTCTACTACCGATGATATTAG
>CAJLUG010000180.1 GCA_905209745.1 uncultured Mycoplasma sp. | reverse complement strand
AGATTCCTTTGACCTCCCAAGAGATAAAAAAAGTCAATCCATAATATCTAAAGCTAGAAAAAACATAAAGAAAGCTTTAGAAGATGCTAAAACAGAATTTAAACCATAAAAAAAGGGCCTTAGTTAAGAGGTAATATTAGTCTCCTAGCTAAGGCCCAGAAATAACCAACTCAACATGGTTATGGCTTGGTTATATTATAGAACTTAAATTGTCATCTATATAAATTAGGGATTTAGTTATAGAATTTACTAAAGCCAAATTTACATCATTACTATTCAGTAATTTTAAATCTTCTTCATTATCTTGGAATAACCATTCTATTAATACTGCTGAATAATTTCCTAATAATACCGTAAATGAAGCCTCTTTGTCCAAATCGCCATCTGTGGTATCGGTTCTTACTTTATACCCTTTTGAAGATGGAAAATCCGATTTTAGGTTTTTCATTATTACATCTGCAAATTTATCAGACCTAGTTTGACCTTTAGAAGTATATATTTCAAATCCCCTAGCATTTTTCCAAGAAGTACCATCCCCAGCTGCATTATTATGCAAGCTTATTAGAAATTTTACTTCATCTGGACTTGATTTTATATTATTTGCAATTTCTTTTCTCTTTGAAAGACCAATTTCAGTTTCTAGAGTATTAGTATATTCAACTCTAAAATTATTATTTTTTAATGAATTTGATAACAGGTTGCATACTTTTCTACTCCATTGGTACTCTTTATGGCTGCCATCTGGGGATTGTTTACCTTTTACATCAATGCCATGTGCTGGGTCAATAATAACAACTAACTTTCTCATAAGCTCTTAATATATTCTAATTTTATACCATTTAAAAATATTGATACTGATTGGTCCATGGTTGATAAAGAGAACTCCTCTTTCGGTATATATATCTGTTCTACTATGAATTCTTTGATTATCTCAGCATCTTCATCTTTTACAATATCACTAATAGGTTTTTCATTACACATAAAGTTAGAGTAAAAAGCACTAAGCTCTGAGAACTCATTATCCACTAATCGTCTAACCTTGCCCGATATAGCATCTTTATTATCTATATGGTTTTCTAACCTAATTCGGATTATTGAATATTTTAGACTTTGTGATAAATAATTAAAACTTCTCCTTATTAAAACCTGAGCCTGGATTTTGCCAATAGCCCTATCTGAGGCACCTTCAAAAAATTCTTGTGTTTTAGTAGCTGCATTATGTATAGTAATAATTTTACTGTTTAAACTTACTATCTGATATATAAATAATAACAATATTAAGATTGTAAATATAGCAAATATACCAAAAGCTACTCTTAAAGCTCCAAAATTATATGTAGCTTCAGCTAAATCCACTGATGATTTGGTTAACTGGCTTACTACTTTATCTAAATCTTGGTTATTTACTTCTTGTAAAAGAATCAGCAATACAGTATTCAACATAGTATTACAAATTTGGTATAGTTATTTCACCATAAGAATAATTTCTTGGTATATTGGGAGGGGAAGAGATAAATAATTGAGGTACCCATACTGTGACCTCTATATTATCTTCATCGAGTTCTTCCCCAGAACTACTCAATTTTTTGGTACTTATATTTACAGGTAAATATTTTTTTATTACCTTCAACATATATTGGGCTTCTGGTAGTTTGCTTAATGTATCTGATGATACTGTTTCTTTCATTGTACTATCAGTATATAATTTACCATTATTATATACCCAACCATATTTTTCCATATACCCTATGATAGCATCATAAGGTAAATCAAAACTTATTTTAACATGCACACAACCACCGCATTTACCGTATGGGTAAGTTAAATATTGCCCATACCATATAAGTATTTGGTTATTGTCACCTTCACCCTTATAATAAAGCCTATCCCTTACTATACCATCAGAATCAGGTTTTTTATCATCTTTACCTGGTTGTACTTCTATAGTTATATTGGTATCATATAGCCTACCCAATACTTTATAAAATAAATCAGTTCCCCTGATTTTATATAAAGATATGGCATATTTTAATACCTCTCTAGATGGTGGGTTTGGAAAAGTATTATTTTCATAGGCATTGGCATAAGGAGGTTCCCCGAGAAATTCCCAGATATAATTTAGATATAACTCTTGGCATTTATCAATATCAATAATATCTAGAATATTATCAATATCTGGCACTATATTATTATCTAAATACTCTGAACAAATTTCTATGAACCTCTCTAGAATACCTTTACCTTCCTGGTCTTTAAGATCGGAAGAGCGTCGTGTAG
>CAJLUG010000179.1 GCA_905209745.1 uncultured Mycoplasma sp. | reverse complement strand
AACCAATTAGAAAATCTACATAATTATCAAGCAGAAAACGAAAAAAGGCCTCATAGCAGATAAAACAAAAATACTGAGCACAAAATAGTTTGTTGTGCAGTATTTTTATATTGTAAATAAGCCCCAATTTATGATATACTCTATTATAGAATACAAGGGTAGGTGCTAGTAGTATGGAAGACGAAAAAATACTAACAAAATTAAAACAAGATATTAAAGAAAAAAAAGAGTCTTATCAAAAAGAAATCTCAAAGATAAAAGAAGAAAACAACTTACTAGGGTACATAAAAGGAGTACTAGATATAACCAAACAAGATGTCAGTAATTTTCCATACTACAATAAATTAGTAGTAACAGAAGATGAACACTCTTATGACAATTTTAAAACCATGTTAAAGTATACCCTAAAAGAAGATAAAATTATCGCATCGTTTGAACAAGAAATAAAAAATCTATATTACCTACATCAAATAGGGTATGAAAATATTGAACAATATCAAGAAATAAAAGAAAAATTAAATAAATATCGAGACAAAATAGAAGAAGTATATAAAGACTTAGTAAAAAATAATACCTTACAGAAAATGGTAGAAGACTTAACCCAAAAAATAGAAAAACTAGACTCCTTAGAAGAAAAACTTGTTTATCAAAAAGAACTAGTAACAGACGACATTGTTGAGTTCTATCAAGAATTAAAACTTTCTAATTTAACAGAAAAAGAATTAACTTCTATTTTATTATTAGTATTTAAAAATAATCTAAAATATCAATTAAAACAAGAAAGAATAGAAGAAGATAGTTTCTTAATTATATAAGGGTAGCAGGTGATGATATGGTAGACGAAAAAGACTTAATAACAATCATAAAAGAAGCACTAAATAGTAGAAAAGAACATATTAAAAACTATAATAATAAAATAGATAAAAACTTATCAGAAAAGATGAATATACTAGATGACTTAAAAAGAGATATTAATGAAATAACAAAAATAGATATCAATGAGTTAAATACTGTAGTAGATGCTTTTTCTATGGAAGATGAGAAAAAAGAAGAATTAAAAAGAACCCTAGATATTGTAAAAGCATTACTAACATTAAACCAAAACCAACATACAAACTACACATTATCAAAAGACCAACTAAATGCAGTATCCGTACTAATTGATAACTTAGAAGACTATATTGAAAATAAAAACAAAGAAAAACAAAATCTTGATCCAGAATATAATGATATTATAAAAGAAATGAAAGAATATAAGGACTTACTAACAAAACTAAAAAGTCCTAAAAATAATACCTTAATTACTAATATTGATTCTATATTACAACTATTTCAAGAACAAAATATTAAAGAGGAAGAAAAACAAAAAATCTTACTATTCTTAATCCAATATAATCAAGATATTATGAAGGAAAAAGAAAAAGAAAGAAACGCCAAGCCTCATCCACTAACCAAAGAAAAAATAATAAAAGTATTTAATAAATATGGTTATGATTTTTTAGCGTTAGATCAAAAATATCAAGAAGAATTAATCAAGAATAGTAAAAAAGGACAAATAGAAGATATTTTAGAAATATGGCAAGTCTTAGGATATCCAAAATTCGATGAGAAAAAAGAAGGACGAAATCTAACTATCCTCCTATTAGCTAGTAGTGATACAATCATCAAAGAAATTACCAAAAAAGGAGTTACCAAGTCCTTAACCACAGTAGATTTAAAAGAACTAATCAGTGCCTTTATTCCAAAATCATATCTATATCAAGAAAAATACCCAGTAGGGAAGATGGAGGACTTTAAAAAGAATCTAGTATTATTTTCAGAACATGGAATAAGTATCAAAGAAATAGCCAGTCACACAAAAGATGTATTAATGTTATCTAACGATAAACTACGTAATAATATAGATTGGTTAGAAAAATATGGTCTAAGAATAAATAGTAATGATCGTAATCTCCTAGATGACTTTTTAAAAGCTCTAAAATCAAACCATATACCAGAAATGATGGATCTATGGATTGAATCTCATCCCTTAGGAATTACGTATCTAAAAGATAATCTTAATATTCTAACGATGAATCTATCTAGTGAAAGTCCCATATTTTATAAACTATACTTAGTAGAAAAAGAAAAAAAAGAAAAAGAAGCTTTTCGTTGGACCTTATCTAATGGTATGAAAAAACTAGCTCTAAAACGAGAAATTACTCATGATAATATAGAGTTCTTTGGAATAAAAGATAAACAAACAGGAAAAGAAAGAACAAATAGTTATGAAGTAAATAAAGAAAGG
>CAJLUG010000178.1 GCA_905209745.1 uncultured Mycoplasma sp. | reverse complement strand
TAAGATATATTTCCATATCTATCATAGCCACCAATATAATTGTTCATATCTGTATCTACATTATATATACCACTTTCTTGGTCTACAATAGCCTGTTTAGTCTTTAATAAAGTTTCTAATTCTTTTTGAGCTTCTTTAGCACCTTCAAGCTTAATATTAATCTTTCCATTAGAATCTTTAAAACTATCTAAGTTTTGTTTAGCATCAGAAATTTTGTTATTTATATTTTCTAATGTCAATTCAGTATTTTCTAATGGTTTAAGGTCGCTATACTCACCTTTAAGATTTACAACCCACTCATAATCAGTAAGCTTTTTAAGCATACTTTCTACAAATTCAACATCAATACCTAATTTTTTAGCTGCATCATCATTGTCAATATTAAGTTCCCAAGTACCATCATCTTTGAGTTTAGCCCATTCAGGATTAACTTCTTGTAATGCGTGTAAGAAATTTAATACACCATCTGAACCTTCTGCTAAAAAATCTGTTGCTTTATAAGAAGTACCACTAATACTTTCCTTTAATCTTTCAAATTCTTTTCTGACTTCTGTCGGAGAAGCGGCAGACAAATCTTTATTAGAAAGCAAGTCAACATATTCTCTAAACGCATTTGTGCCTACAAGTCCTTCATCATAAAGCTTTTGAGCATCCTCTATGTAATTACGAATAGTATCATACATATCTCCTTCTTCACCAGAAGATTGAGCTTTTATCCATTTATTATAAGAAGATGTTAAACCTTCATACTGAGAAGCAAGTTGCGATACATTATCTATTTCAGTAACTATTTTACTTCTTTCATAATATAAGTCAGCTAATTTAGTAGCATCTGTACAATTATAAATCTCATCAGTAACATCTTGATAATCGTCTTTTAAATCTTTTAATTGTTTATCAATAGATTTTTTTTGAGATTTTTCGTATTCAGATTCTAATTCTTGTAAAGCTCTTTTGTTTAAATGAATACCATTTGCAGTTTTTTCAAATAATTCTTCTGAATCATATCCATCAAGATTTTTAAATCTATTTTTTATAAAATCAATAGAATCATCGGTTAATCCTGTTCCAGAACTTGATTCCTTTATTACACTATAAAGACTATCTAAATTTTCAGTTTCGGCAGAAAGATTAACACTGACATC
Organism: uncultured Mycoplasma sp.; assembly: GCA_905209745.1. Classification (GTDB taxonomy): domain Bacteria; phylum Bacillota_I; class Bacilli_A; order RF39; family UBA660; genus Faecimonas. The sequence continues at coordinate 1,156 of CAJLUG010000178.1, read as the reverse complement.
AGTATTACCAACTATTTCTCCAACTTTAAGAACTGTATCAAGATAATTTTTCATTTGGTTTACAGATTCTTTAGTATCAAGATTATCTATTTGTTTATTGAATTTTTCAATAATATCACTATTTTCAGATTTAATCAATCTGGTAATAGCCTCAGATAGATTATCTGTTTCACCTGCAAGTTGTGGATACTTGTTGATAAGGTCTACTAAGTCTTTACTGTCTAACTTACCATCTTCTTTAATAGTAGTAAGAACATTTTGAAGGCTGCTTACCTTTTCAACATAATCATCAACATTTTTGGCAAATTCACTCGTAACAGTTTTACCGTCTTTGTCAACAGTTTCTCCAACAAGTTCAGCAAAACTAATTTTAGGTGTAGACTCTACTTGATTTCTTAACTTATTTTGTTGTGTTTTATATTCAAAAGAATATTCAGAGTAAATAGTTGAAAGATAAGCATCTATTTTAGATTCAACAGAATTTGTATCATTAGCATTATCGCTAAGAAATCCTTCCGATATTAAATCGTCATAGTAATTATTATTTTTTATTTCTTTAATGAGTTTTTCACGATATTTTTTATAAGTTTCAAGAGTATTAATAGTGTCATCAGGGCTAATTTTCCCAATCATACTATCAATAAAACTTTGAGCAGAAATATTAAAACTTTCAGATTTTTCTTTATAATGTGCAGAAGCTGAATTAAGCTTATTAAAGAGTTCTGTATCTTGAAGATTGGCTTTTTCAAGTACATCTACTGCCGATTGAAACCATTTACGCTTATCAGCAGCATTACCACCAGTTAATTTTAAACCATAATCTGTACCAGTACTAAAGAAATCCTTGCTTGGCTCATTATAAAAATACGCACCTATTTTTTTACCAAGCTCGTTTAAACTCTCATCAGATTCATAAGAAAAGGATTTAAACGCATAAGGCGAAGCATCATCATATTTATTCGTTGCCTTACCAATCAATCCTGCTTTGTTTAAGGCTTCAATGATTTTTTTGTTCTCTGAAACAATATCACTTTTACTTTTTTCTGAACTACTTATATATTCTGCAATATCATATCCGTAGTTTTTCTCGCCCACGGCTTTAGAAGCATCATTTTTCGCTGTAATATAACTTTCTCTTGCGTTTTTATAATTTTCT
>CAJLUG010000177.1 GCA_905209745.1 uncultured Mycoplasma sp. | reverse complement strand
TATTACAGAAAGTGATATTGTATTAGCTAGAGCAAGTGATGCCATTATTATTGGATTTAATGTACGTGCAAATAGTCAAGCTCTTGATGATGCGAAAGCTTATGGTGTAGAGATTAGAACTTATGACATCATTTATAAAGTAGTAGAAGATATGGAAGATGCCATGAAGGGAATGCTTGATCCAGAATATGAAGAAGTTGTTACTGGTAAACTTGAAATACGTCAAATATTTAAGTTTTCTAAAGTGGGACTTATTGCTGGATGTCATGTTATTTCTGGTGTTGTTCGTAATAATGAAAAAGCACGTATTATTCGTGATGATGTTGTTATCTACAATGGAGCAGTTAATACTTTACAACATGAAAAAGATCAAGTAAAAGAAGTAAAGAAAGATATGGATTGTGGTATTACTTTAGAGAATTGTCAAGATTATAAAGAAGGAGATATTATTGAAATTTACGATTTAGTAGAAGTAAAACGATAATAATTCTTAGTAGGAGGAACTATGGCAAGTATAAAAGTAGAAAGACTTAATCATTTGATACAACAAGAAATTAGTATCATTTTGATGAAAGAAGTCAAGGATGAAGATTTAAAATTTGTAACGATTACTGGTTGTGATACGACTAGTGATTATAGTTATTGTAAAGTTTATTTTACTGTGTTAGATGATAGTAAAAAAGAACATATTTTAGAATCATTAAATAAAGCTAGTTCATTTATTCGTAGTAGACTAGCAGAAAAGATTGATATTCGTCATACTCCAGAACTTAAATTTATTTATGATACATCAATTGCTTATGGAGAACATATTGAAAAGATTATAGATCAAATACATAGTGAAGAGTAGGAATTCGTTAGTAATTCCTTTTTCATTGAAAAAATAGTGTCAAATGAAGAAAAAAGTAGTTAAAATTTCTGGTTTTTTAGGGTCAAAGTTTACTTCATTTTCTCGATTTGGTATAATATTTCTAGTGGATGTGATAGTATGAAAATTAATATTAGAGGAGTTATGGTCAATTGCATACAATATGGTGAAGGTAAAGATATTTTACTTCTTCATGGATGGGGACAAAATATAGAAATGATGAAGTTTTTAGGAGATGCTTTTCAAAATCGTTTTCGTATTACTATTTTAGACTTTCCTGGATTTGGAGAAAGTGAAGAACCACCTCGTGCTTGGAGTATTTCGGATTATTCTTTATTAATAGAAGAGTTAGTAAGGCGCTTAAAAATAAAGAAGCCAATTATTATGGGGCATTCTTTTGGTGGAAGAGTTGCGATTCATTATTCTTCTAATCATCCTATAGAAAAGTTAGTATTATTTGGTAGTCCTTGTGTTAGACTACAAAAGAGCATGCCATTATCTACTAGGATATTAAAGAAATTAAAAACTTTACCTGGATTAGATTCTATTGGAGAGTATATGAAAAAATATATTGGTTCTAGAGATTATAGAGCAGCTAGTCCAGTGATGCGAGAGACTTTAGTACAGGTTGTTAATGAAGATTTATCTAGTTATGCAAAACAAATAGAAGAACCAACCTTATTAATTTGGGGAGATCAAGATACCGAAGCTCCTGTTGATGAAGCAAAAATATTAGAAGGTATGATGTGTGATGCAGCATTAATTGTCTTGCATGGTACGCATTATGCTTATATTGAGAATTTGCCTTTGGTCATTAATATTTTAAATAACTTTATTTAGGAGGACATATGATAGTTGTATATTTATTTTTATTATTTTGTATGGGTATCTGTTTACTTTTTAAGACAAAGAGATATCTACATATGTTACAACAGAATTTATATAATGAAAACAATAGATACTTAAAATGGGTATTTCGTAATTATAAAGCGTTGTTTGATGTTGATCTTGTCTGTTTAGTTCTTTCTTTTATTGGACTATTTGTAGTGTATGATGTAGATAAGTTTGCGATATTGTTAATTGTTATTTTAGGATTTTTATATATTTTTCAAGCTTATTTATGGATGAGTAGATTGGAACATGATCAAAATAAGAAACCTTTGGTTATTACAAAACGACTTAGAAGATTGATAGTTACTACTTCTATTTTATATTTTATTCCAGTAGTGTTATTATTTATGAGTTCTTATGATGCCAAGATAGTATGGAGTTATATCGTTATTCTATCTATTATGGTATTTTTAAATCCATTTGTTGTCTTTATTGCTAATATCATTAATTATCCTATAGAAAGATGTGTATATTATTATTTTAAGTTTAAGGCACAGTCTAAACTTAAGAATATGCCTGATTTAAAGATTATAGGTATTACTGGTAGTTATGG
>CAJLUG010000176.1 GCA_905209745.1 uncultured Mycoplasma sp. | reverse complement strand
TTTCCCCCACTAACATCTACAACACCATAGACATTACGAATCTTTTTCTTATTTTTGATATACCAATCAAATTGACCAGTAAAAATATTATCACCTAAATAAAATCCATAGCTACCGCCTTCTACAGTCGCAACTAAATGATCATATAACGCTAAAAAACAGGCCAAAGAATAACAATCTTGCGAAATACCCTGCGTATCCATATGATGTTCTGCAATATATTTTTTTAATATATCAACATGCCACTCTGCTCCTAGATCCTCACAACAAAATTCTTCTCCTGCTGGAGAAACAATAATAACACCATTAACCACGATAAACACCCCCATCAACACGTATAATAGAATCATTAATATAACTAGCTTTAGAACTAGCTAAGAATAAAACAACCTTACTAATCTCTTCTGGACTAGCAAAACGTCCAAGTAAAATTTTACTCTCTTCTTCTCTAATTTGTTCAATCGAAAGCCCATCACTCATATCTGTCTTTACCCATCCTGGACATACACAATTAACTGTAATATTTGGTGCCAATTCTCTCGCTAAATTATGAGTAAGAGAAATGACCCCTGCTTTAGATGCATCATAATCACAAGATTCTGGATAATAAGTATCAATAGCATTCGTAGATGAGATATTTATAATCTTTCCATGACCACGATCTAACATCACCGAAGCAGCGTACTTACTACATAGATAAGTACCAATAAGATTAACATCTAAAACTTTCCGAAACTGATTAACAGACTTTTCCATAAGAAGACTATCTTCACAGATTCCTGCATTATTGACTAAAATATCAATCTTACCAAAATAATTGACTACTTGATGAATCATATCTTCTACTTCTTCTTCCTGAGAAACATCTGCTTTAATACACATGACATCAACATCATACTTAGCCTTGATTTCTTCTGCTACCTTCTCTGCCATCATCGCATGTCGATGATAATTAATGACAACATGAACCCCGGCTTTCGCAAACTCCTTCGCAATACTAGCACCAATTCCTCTACTAGCTCCTGTTACTAACGCAACAACATTAGACAAACTACCATCTCCCTATTCTTCTTCCAAAAGAGACTCTACATCATTTAAAGTAAGAAAGTTCTCTACTTCCTCTTCTTGAGAAACATTAGTTATATTATATAGCACTTTTCCCTCACTTACAACATAAATCGCTGGAACTCGAACTTCATAAGTAACATCTAAAAGTTTTAATACCGAAGAAAAAGTAGAACTAGCTTTATCAATATCATAATATGGAATCTTTTTTTCATCTAACATATCTAAAATCATCGTAGAATTACTATCCTCTTCTTCAAAAAACACCACCACAAAATTCTCTCGATTTCGAATGCGTCTTTGAATTTCACTCGTGTCACTACCAAATCGATTAAAGATAAAGACAAAACCAATTACCATAATAAAAATGAATACAATAACACAAATAAATATCTTTTGTTTTAATTCCTTGACCTCTTCGTTTTCCATGTTTCTCTCCCCTTTTCTATTACTATTATACCAAAGAAAAAAGACCAAAACTAGTCTTTAATCTGATAAACTCGAATTGCGACATCTTCTTCATTTAACTTATCATCAAAAGGAAGTGACTCATCCACTACTAATTCATCACCAAGTACTTCACCCATCACATAGTCATAATATTTCTCTAACATCATCTGAATCTTTTCACTACCATGGTAAACTACTTTAATATGATCGGTAATAACAAAATCAGCTTCTTTTCTAAGACTTTGTACTTTACGAACAAACTCTCTCGCAAGTCCTTCTAAAATTAATTCATCCGTAAGTTCGGTATCAATCACTACACAAGTACGATTATTACTACTTGATGCATATCCTTCTTTTTGTTGTAATGAAATAAGTACCATATCTTCTGTAACAGTAAACTCTTCATTATCTAACTGAATCGTAAGACCAGAAGAAATTTGACTAATCTCTTTATTCGTAAGTTTATTTAATACTTCACTAAATAATTTTACTTTAGGACCTAGTACCTTACCTACAACTTTAAAGTTAGGTTTTACGATGTAATCTAAATACTCACTCATATCTTCTTTAAAGATTACATCTTTTACATTTAACTCTTCTAAAATAACAGGTAATAAGTCTCCAATAATCACTTCATCACTCTTAGGTAAAATCAAATGAGAAATTGGTTGACGAACTTTAATACCAGCTTCTTCACGAGCAAATCTACCTAAAGAACAAACATCTCTAACTAAGTCCATTCTCTCTTCTACATCAGGTACAATATATTCTAAAACACAAGCAGGGAAATCTGCTAAATGTACAGAATCTTCTCCTGTT
>CAJLUG010000175.1 GCA_905209745.1 uncultured Mycoplasma sp. | reverse complement strand
TTTATTATCATTCATTACTGGACATATCATTACAGCTCCATCAGTAAGTATCTTAGTAGCAATTATCCTATTAAAAGTAATGCCAGATAAATTAAGAAAAGCAGTAAAAATAAAGAAAAAAGAGAAAAAGGGTATTTTAACAATAAAAAACATGCTAAATGAAGTATAAGAAGGTGAAGTAGATGAAAAAAGAAAAAATATCATTCGTAATTCCTTGCTATAACGAAGAAGAATCCCTTCCTCTATTTTATGAAGAAGTAACCAAAGTAGCACGTGAAATGAAACCAGTAGAGTTTGAATTTTTATTTGTAGATGATGGTTCTAAAGATAAGACCTTACAAGTATTAAGAGAATTATCGAAAAAGGATAAACGAGTAAGATACTTATCTTTTTCTAGAAACTTTGGAAAAGAAGCAGGAATGTATGCTGGATTATGTCATGCAACAGGTGACTATGTTACGATTATCGATGCTGATATGCAAGAACCACCATCAATGGTAAAAACAATGTACCAAGAAATAAAAGAAAATGATTGTGATTGTGTTGCTTTATATAGTCCAGAACATAAAGATTATGGCTGGCTTAGAAAAACATTCACTAAGATTTGGTATAAAGTAATTAGTAAACTTGCATCCATTTCTCAGGTACCAGGAGCAAGAGATTTTCGCCTGATGAAGAGAAAAGTAGTCGATGCCATCATCAGTATGAAAGAATATAATCGTTATACCAAAGGAATATTCAGTTTTGTAGGATTTAATACCAAATGGATAAAATTTGAAACTAATGAAAGAGTAGCTGGAACTTCAAAATTCAACTTCTGGAAATTATTTAAATATGCCCTAGAAGGAATATTAGCGTTTTCCACAAAGCCATTAGTATTATCAGCATTAATTGGTCTTATCTGTTGTATCATTTCCTTCGTCTTTATTTTAATAATCATTATAAAAACATTAATATTTGGAGATCCAGTATCTGGTTGGCCATCTCTAGCTTGTATTATTATCTTTATGGGAGGATTACAATTATTCTTCTTTGGTATCATGGGAATGTATTTGTCTAAATTATATCTAGAAGTAAAAAATAGACCAATCTATATTGTGAATGAAACCGAAAAAGATAGGAAAGGATAGTTGCACAAAAGACGAAAAAACTCTATAATAAATGTAGAAAGTGAGTAAAATTATGAAGAAAATTGGTTTTGTAATAGTAAACTACAACGATTATAAAACAACCAAAAGATTACTGGATGAAATAAAGAGTTTTAAAACATTAGAAAAAATCGTTGTAGTAGATAACAATTCTACCGACAACTCCTATCAAGACTTAAAAAAAGAAGAACAAAAAAATGTTGCAATCATTAAAAATGAACAAAATAATGGTTATGCTTCTGGTATGAATAAAGGAGCAAAATACTTAATAGAAAATCTTGGTAGCTGTAATATCATTTTCTCAAATTCAGATATCATTATAAAAAATGAAAAAGATCTAGAAACATTATCAAAAGACATCAAAGGTGACATTGTAGTGTCTGCTCCTGTAGTAGAAGAACATGGAACCCTAAATAGAGGTTGGCACATCACTACTCCAAAAAGTGAAATATTACAAAACTTACCATTGATCAGTCGTTATTTTAGAAAAAAACTAAACTATAATGATAATCATTACCAAAAGAACTTATCAGAAGTAGACGTGGTATCAGGTTGTTTCTTCATGGTAGATAGTAATACATTAAAAGAAGTAGACTACTTTGATGAGAACACCTTTCTATATTATGAAGAGTTGATATTTTCTAAAAAGTTAGAAAAGATGAACAAAAAATTAGTAGTTGATAACAGAGTAAGTGTAATTCATGATCACTCTGTTACCATAGATAAAACTGTAAAAAGAATAAATAAGTATAAAATATTAAAGGCTAGTCAAAAATACTACGTAAAAAACTATTTGAAAGGAAATATGTTTGAAATGGCACTCTTATATATAACAAATAAATTATCTTTAATGATTTTATATATAAGATGTCTAGGTAGGAGGTAAGATGAAAGGAATAATTTTAGCAGGAGGGTCTGGAACGAGACTTTATCCTATTACAGAAGGAATAAGTAAACAACTAATGCCAATTTATGACAAACCAATGATTTATTATCCTCTAGCAACCTTAATGTCTGCAGGAATTAAAGATATTTTAGTAATTACAACCAAAGAAGATCAAGCAGGATTTAAAAGATTATTAAAAACAGGAAGTCAATTTGGAATTAATATTGATTATATTGTGCAACCATCTCCTGATGGCTTAGCCCAAGCATTTTTACTAGGAGAAGAATTTATTGGTGATGAAGAATGTGC
>CAJLUG010000174.1 GCA_905209745.1 uncultured Mycoplasma sp. | reverse complement strand
GAGAGTTCAAATCTCTCCTACTCCGCCATGAAAAAACTAAGAGCTTAAAGCTCTTTTTTTGTTGTCTTTTTCTAGCTGATAGCTATCTTTTATGATATAATCATAGATAGGAGTGATACGATATGGCAAACTTAATTAAAAAATTTTTAACAGACTTTGAGGATATTAACGAATATTATACTTTTTTAGTTGAGAAAACCAAAAATCATGAGTATGTTGGGATTACTAATGAATGGTTAATCGATAACTTTTATTTATTAGTAGAACATAAGACAGAACTTACGCATCATAAAAGAGAAGTTACGAAAGCTTCTAAAAAATATATGCGTATTTATTATTGTCTACATGATATTGTAGTTCGTAATAATTATAATATTAGTTTTAAAAAGTTGGTTTCTGAACTAAGAGAATATCAAAAGAAGACAAAAGTCTATTTTACGTATCCTGAACTTGTGTGTTGCAAAAACTATTTAATTTTTATCTATACTAGAAGATTAGCAGAGTTATGTAAAGAAGAGTATCATTGTTTAATTAATAAAGAAAAAGTTGCGAATATTATAGATAGTAGAGAAGAAAAAGATATCGAATTATCACATTTTATTGATGCTAGTTTTTCGGTTAGTGATGATCCAAATTATGTATTTGAGATTAATAATCAATTAAAAGATGTAGGGGCAAAAAGTAATCGTTTGTTTAAAGAATTAAACGAGTTGTTGGAAAGTAAACAAGTAAGTTTAAAAGAACTGATTAATTTAGAATATCAAAAGAATATCGATAATGATATTTTGATTTCTAATATTTTTGGAGATTTAAAAGAGTTTTTTGAGTTTACGGATGAGAATTTATTTAAAAAGATTAGTAAGACAGAAAAGTTATTGTTAGAAGATGAAGTTTATGCCAATATGACAGTAGAGTCCAAGAGACTTTATCGTAGTCAGTTGTTGAAGCTTGCTCGGAAGAATCATAAAGATGAACTTACTTATTTACAAGAATTATTAGAAAAAGCTGATGGAGAAGAGTATCATATTGGTTCTTGGTTATTTAGAAAACGTCATACGACTTTTCGCGTTGTTTTATATATTTTGACGATTGTTCTTTTTACGATTGGAATTAGTTTTGTTATTTCTCGTTATTTTATTTCTCCTAGATGGTTAGGTTTTTTACTTTTAGTAATTCCTGTTAGTCAGTTATTTGTAAAGATTTTTAATCAGATTTTGATACGTTTTGTACCGACAAATCCATTACCAAAACTAGATTATTCTAAGGGTATTCCAGATGATGCTAAGACGATGGTTGTTATTCCTACGATTATTTCTAGTACAGATAAGATAGCGAAGATGTTTGATACGTTAGAGACATTCTATATTATTAATAAAACTGATAATTTATACTTTACATTACTTGGTGATGTAAAAGCTAGTGATCAAGAGGTATTAGATAGCGATAGTGAACTTGCACAATTTGGTAGAGAATATGCAGAAAAGTTAAATAAGAAGTATAAAAAAGAAATCTTTTTCTTCCTATATCGTAAGAGATTTTGGAATGAGAAAGAAAATTGTTATTTAGGACATGAACGTAAGCGTGGTGCTTTATTACAATTTAATGAGTTATTGCTTGGTCATATGGGTAAGCAAGAACAAAAATATTGGTATTTTGCGAATACATTCGATCATTTTCATGAAGATATTCGTTATGTTATTACCTTAGATGCTGATAATAGATTGGTGTTAAATACAGCTTTAAATTTAGTAGGGGCTATGGCTCATCCTTTAAATAGACCAGTATTAAATAAAGAAGGTACTAAAGTTATCAGAGGATATGCGTTAATGCAACCTAGAGTAAGTTTAGATATTGAAGCTACGAATAAGAGTTTATATAGTCAGATTTTTGCAGGTATTGGTGGTTTTGATACTTATAGTGCAATTGTTCCTAATATTTATCAAGATTTATTTGGAGAAGGAAGTTTTGTTGGAAAGGGTATTTATGATTTGAAAGTATTTGATCAAGTCTTATCTAATGTATTTCCTGATAATTTAATTTTAAGTCATGATTTATTAGAGGGTAATTATTTACGTTGTGGATATGTTGGTGATATTGAACTTATCGATGACTTTCCATCTAAGTTTTTGACAGATACTTCTAGACATCATCGTTGGGCTCGTGGAGATGTTCAAATTATTGGATGGTTACTTCCTCATGTTAGAAATAAAGAGTTGAAGAAAGTAAAGAATCCAATTAATTTACTTGGTAAGTGGAAGATTTTTGATAATATTGTCAGAATGTTTTTATATCCTACCTTGTTGTTGGTTTTAATATTAGCTATTTTCTTTAGTAAGGTTCATCCTTTGTGGTG
>CAJLUG010000173.1 GCA_905209745.1 uncultured Mycoplasma sp. | reverse complement strand
CCTGCTACAAAGTGTTTACCATCAAACGAATTATCTTTATCACTAAAGTTTCTTTCAAATATTAATGGTACTGTACTCTCACAATTGGAATGATAGATTGCAAAAAAGCCTTTTTGTTTAGCTTTTAATTCAGCATCTAAATAAATATTATTATCAACAATAAAACCGATAACCTCATAATACTGATTAAACTCTTTACTATATGCTTGTCCTCTTACTAATGGACCTATCTCAGTAGGTCTTAATTCAAATTCTTTTGTATTTGAGTTTTTAATAATGTCCAAGCATCTTTTTATTTTTTCTTCCATAGTAGAATTATCTAATTCTTTCATTGACTGATAATACCATGTACTATTTTCAATTATTTCTGATTTTTCATCTAAAACCTCTTTAATAAAAATATTGCTTTTAGTCATATAACTTTGTTCTTTATCAGTCCATAAATCTAAATTAGTAAAGAATATTTGGTCATCATAATCAAATCCTAGAAAATAATATTTTTTATCATCAACACCTATAAATGCTTGTCCTTTTTTTAATTCATCTTTCAAGTTCATCATGCTCCTTTACTCTATCATCATTAAAGCAACATTGTAAACCACCATAACCACATATCATATACTCGCCATCATCTAGTGTTATATAACTATGTAGATTGTATTTATCAATTTCCTTTTTTAGAGTATTAATATCTTCATCAATAAATTCTTCATCTTCTTTTAATTCTTCCCAATCGTTATAATCAATATGACACATATCAGCATCACTTTCACAAACATAATCATATACGTATTTAAGTAATGGACTTGCCTCACTTACTTTTGGTAAATTAAATTCTAATCCATTGTTTTCTTTGATTAGTTCTGTTAATGAATCTATAATATCCTCTACTGAAGATGAATTATAATCACAACTAAGATCAGAGGTATTGTAATATTCTATTGCATTGACTGTATTTTTAGTTTCGGTATCTTCTACAATGTAATTGACATATAAATCATCTGCATTGTTCCAATAACTTAATATTTTATATTGATACTTACTCATACTTATCTTTCCATTTCATCTTTTGATTTATCTTTTAATTCTTGAACTTGACCATCGGAAGTATAAACTTTATTATTTTTTCTATCAGTAATTTCAAATCCTAAAATATCTATTGCTTTATCTTTATATGTTTTTCCATCTTTTTCAACATCTTTAGTATAAGTAGATATTCTACCTTTAACAGAGATCCAGTCTCCTTTTTGGATTTCAATACCATAAGTATTTACTAATTCTCCCCTTAAAACAATAGGGACATATTGAGTATTACCATTATTATTTTGTGCTAAATCGAATCTTAACATTTTCTTACCATTTTGATTGGTATAAATGTTATTTATATTAGCAACATTCCCTTCTAATTCAAAACTATTTTTAGAGTTTCTTACTTCTCTTTCTTTTTCATTATTCATCTTTCTTTTTCCTCCTTCATTTTATTAAATCTTTCATATATTTTTTATATAAAGTTAAATCAGTTCCATCCATGCTTTCTATTTTGCAGTTATTATCTTCTAAAAATTGCAAAAATTCCATATTATGAACTGTATTTCTTGATAATTGTGTTATATCTTTAATTATCACTTTGGAGTATTCTCTATTTTCAATATCTTCTTTTAAGTCATTTAATTCTTTTCTATCTAAATCTAACCTATTTTTTACTTTATCAAAGTAAAGAGTATAATCGTAATTTTTCATAAGACACCAATCGGCTACTCGGTTTAGAAAAAAATCAATCGACTTTCTACTTTGGTCTTTAAAACTAGCATATACTGCAACTTTTTCCATTTGATTTTCCTACCTTTCCAAGTCATCTTGTACTTTTTCTGTTTCCTTGTTAAAGCTAGATAAAGCACTATCTAAATCATGTCCAAAGTAATGACCATGTAACCAACTACCTGTTTCTTTATCTAAATCAGAAACAACAATGAATTGTTTACTTTGAATAGCATAGACTAATGTATATTGGGTATTGCTTTCTTTTAAAACAACACATCTACCCATTCCACTATTTTCAAATTCCATATTAATAATTCTCCTTCTCTATTAATTTGCCAACAAAGACAACTTGTTTATTTGTACCACTAATACAAGTAATTAAAGTAATATCAGAGCCAGTTGTTTGCCTTAAACTTACAGTTCCAGTTTTTTCAACCTCATATCTATCAGTTATCTCATAAATATATTTAATGTTTTCATAATATAAACAAACTTTATCTTCCATTTCTAAATTATTTAATTTTCTAAAATAAGCATGATAACCACTACCAGAATGAGATGCTAAAATAACATGACTATTAGTTTGTTCATTTGGAAATATTGATTCTTTTAAGGTATATATATTTATATCAAC
>CAJLUG010000172.1 GCA_905209745.1 uncultured Mycoplasma sp. | reverse complement strand
AAATTTCTCCATTCTTTAACTCATAACACCCATCATATAACTCAAAATGCCCCAAACGATGACTAATGACAATAATAGTCTTATCTTTTAAATAAGTAAAAATATTTTTTAAAATCTTCCCCTCTTGTTCTACATCAATCTGATGAAACGCTTCATCAAAAATATAAATATCACTATTCTTAAGTAACGCTCTAGCGAGTAATATCTTCTGTCTTTCTCCAGAACTAAAATTAAAACCATTTTCTTCTACCATAGTCTGATACCGTAAAGAAAACCGTTCAACAACCTTATCAAGTAATACCATACGCACAACGCTTTCTACTTTGTCCATATCGACAGATCTATCTAAAGTAATATTATAATAAAGCGTATTAGAAAATAATAACTCCCCTCCCGTCACATAGGAAATACGACTCCGCAGTAAATCCAAATGATAATGATTAATATCAATATCACCAATCTTAATAAAACCATAAGGAATATCAATATACCGCAACAACATCTTGACTAAACTACTCTTACCAGTACCAGACTCACCAGTCAATAAAATTTTACTTCCACAAGAAATTACAAAAGAAAAATCATCAAGTAACTTCCTACTACCATAAGAAAAACTTAAATGCCGAAAAGAAATATCTCCCTGCAAAGTATATAACTGATAATAACTCCCCTCATCAAAATTATCTCGAAACAAATAAAACAACTCCTCCACTCTAGAAAATGCAATTGGTAACTGATAAGAATCAAAAAAATATTTCAACACTTCAAAAAAACTATTAGATACCATCTGAAATAGATATTGATAAACAAAAAACTCTACGACTAAAAAATCTTGATAAATCATATAATAAATACCAAAGCCATAAAGTAACACAAGCATTCCATAATAAAGAACCTGTTTGATATTCTCTTCTCCAAAGACCCATTTAGATAGATGGTAAGAACTATCTAAAGAATTTTGATACTTATGTTGAAATTGTTCTAAAAAATCATACTCCAAGTGAAGTCCTTTAACAGTATCCACATTCTGAAACACTTCCACCAAAAAAGACTGCACCAAATCTCTCTTAGCAAGAACCTTCTTTTGTACTTTCTTCTTTGGCTTATAAAAAAGAAGTACTAAGAAAAAAGACAAAAGAAAATAACCACTCAAAATAAAAGATAACGTTGCTTGAATTTGAAACATCAAAAATAAAAACAACAAAATTAAGAAAAAATGACTAAAAAACGAAGTAATCGTTCGCAAAACAAAATTCTTCACATACATAACATCTTTTATTCTCTCTAACACCTCTCCTAAAGTACGATTTTTAAAAAATAAATATGGAAGTAGAAGAAGTTGTCTATATACATAAAAAATAAGTTCTTGATCAAACAATAGACTAATTTTAACTAAAATGAAATCCTTAATATACTGAATCAATTGATATACCAAATAAATAATTAGTAAACATATACTCAAGAAAATCAAATTATCATAATTAGAAGAAGAATAAGCATAATCAAATAAATATTGAAAATGAAAGGCTGTTACAAACTGTAACAAAATACAAAGAAGAGAAAAAATGAAAATGAAAATAAAATAAATTTTATACTTAAGACAAAAAGAACGTATGAAGAAACATAAATTCTTCTTCTCATGAAAAACAGGTAAACTCTTTACAGGCTTTAAATATAGAAAATATCCAGTAGATAACATCTGAAACTCCGAAAAAGAAACCTTTTTCCGACCAACTGCCGGATCCATAATAATTAATTCTTTCTTAGCTGGACGAATATCATAAACAACTACAAAATGTTGATATCTTTTTTGATAAACAATATGGGCAATACAAGGCAACTGATTAGAATCTAAATCTTCTACACTACCCTTAACTCCAGAAGCATCGAATCCTAATTGTATCGAAGCATCTAATAATTGATATAAAGATACTCCATTTTTACTAGTTCCCGTAATCTCTCTTAAATATTCTCTAGATACATTACCCCCATAATAGAGAATAATAGAAAGTAAAGAACAAATACCACAATCTTTACTTCCATCCTGTAAAACAACCCTCACTTCTTCCACCTCCAATTATATTATTAAGAAAAAAGATGAGAATTCTTAAAAAAATTGACAAAAAATAAAAACCTCTCTATACTAAAAGAAAGGAAGGAAACCATGAAAAAGAAGTTAACCAAACAAGAATATGAACAAGCAAAATTACGTCTAAAAGAAATAGATGAAGAAAAAAAAGTTTTAGAGGAAAGTGCGCCTTCCCTAGGCTATCAATCACATATCAAACTAGGAAAGAACTTTGACGAGTTGATTATAAATATTATGAGAAGTAATAATTATATCGATGAAGAAATCAATCACATTGTGAATGATTTTATACAAAATACAAAGACCAGTAAAAAAATACAAAAAAAATTAT